>NZ_WOGU01000007.1:0-208653 GCF_009735315.1 Kocuria sediminis | reverse complement strand
CAGGTGCGGGGGCTCCCCACACCCCCAGGCCCCCACCCACCCGGTGCGGGGCCTTTATCCATGCCCCGCCACCGGCCCCGGGACCGGCCCCCACCCACCGACGTGGGGCCTTTATCCGTGGCCGTACGCGACGCAGGAGAAGAGGGGGCGCTCTACCGGCCTAGCATGAGCGCATGCAGCTGCGGCCGACCACTTCCGAGGACCTCGAGGTGCTCCGCACCTGGGTGCCCACCGAGGCCGACATGATCCTGTGGTCGGGGCCGACCTTCACCTGGCCGTTGGACCGCGCGCAGCTCGACATCTACCTGTCGGACGAGCGCCGGCGCTACTGGTCCGGTTTCGCGGCGATCGGGGGACGGATGTCCGGGCACGGGTCCGTGCTGGTGGACGAGGCCGCCGACAGGATGCGGTTGGGCTGCGTCATCGTCGACCCCGCGCTCCGGGGGCACGGACTGGGCCGTCAGTTCGTGACCGCCGCCGTGCAGGAGTCGTTCCGGATCTCGGATCTGCCGGTGCTGACGCTCGGCGTCTACGCCCACAACGCCGCCGCACGGCGGCTCTACGGCAGTCTCGGCTTCCGCGAGACCGGTCTGGTGCGCGACACCAGGGTGGGTGAGCACATCTGGCACGTGCTCGAGATGGAGCGTCCGCGCGCCCTGTGACCGTATCCTCGTCACGGGTGCCGGTTGATCACCTGAGTGGGCCCCGTGGAGCTGTCGACGTGCTGGCTTTCCGGCGCGGGTCCGTGGCCCTCCGACGGCATGGCACCGGGCAGGACGTCGCTGGGCAGGGCCCCACTGTTCTGATCGGCAGTGTTTCGATCGGCACGGGACCGGTCGTCGTCGGCCCGATCGGTGCCGGCACCGTCTCCACGGAGCCGGAGGGCGCCGGGGTCGGCCTCGACGTTGGCCGGCGCGAGGGCGAGGACGACCAGCGCGACGCCGATGACGGTCAACCCGGTCCAGCCGAGACCCGACAGCCGCTCACCGACCACGAGCACGGCGAGCACGGCGGCGACGGCCGGTTCGGTGAGGGTGAGGGTGGTCGCCGTGCTCGGGCGCACCCGAGCGAGACCGAGGCCGAAGAGGAAGTAGCCCAGGAACATCGGGACCAGGGCCGTGTACGCCGCGGCGGTGAACGCCTGCGCCGACTGGAGCAGGGGCGCGCCGGTGAGCAGCAGGACGGGCATCAGGAGAGCCCCGCCGACGCCGAAGACCGCACCCATCGACGCCGCACGGCCCACCTCGTGGCCCATGAGGCGGTGCACCACCCAGGAGTAGAGCGCATAGGTCGTGCCGGCGACCAGGCCGAGCCCGATGCTCGCCGCGGTGGCCGGGGCCGAGGCCGCCGAGTCCCCGGCCCTCGCCAGGCAGAGCATGCCGCTGCCCAGGGTGCCCAGGAGCGCGGCCAGCTTCCACCACCGGCTCAGCGGGAGGCGTTCGATCACCCGCTCCAGGACGCCGGAGGCGAGGGGCGCGGAGGCGAGGGAGACCACCGTGCCGATCGCGACCCCGCCCAGGCGCATCGAGCTGTAGAACGCCAGAGGATAGATCGCGACCGCGACGGCTCCGAGTGCCACCAGTCCCGCGTGCGTCCGCAGCGCCTGCTGTGCCCGGCGCAGGGCGGGCAGGGCGATGGCGGCCTGCAGGAGTCCGCCGATGCCCAGGGCGGCGGCGCCGATGGCCAGGGGCCCGGCCCCGGGGGCGAAGGTCGCGGCGGTCCCGGTCGTCCCCCACAGCATCGAGGTCACCAGGATCGCGGCGATGCCGCCGGCCCGGCCCCTCACCGGGCGGCCAGCAGGTCGGCGGCGATCGCGCGGGCACGCACCAGGCGGGCCGGCTCGCCCTCGAGCCCGGCGCGGGCCATGGATCCCTCCAGCAGGAAGCTCAGGTGCTCCGCCAGCCGGTGGGCGGTGGCCGGATCGGTCAGTCGGCCCAGCGGCTCGAGCAGGAGCTGCTCGACCTCTTCCTTGTGGCGGCGCACGGCGATCCGCGCCGGGTCCGCGGCGGAGAGCTCGGCCGCCGCGTTGAGCAGCCCGCAACCGCGGAACCCATGGTCGTAGGCCGCCGCCGCGTGGTCGGCGTAGGCGTCGAAGACCGCCAGGACGCGCTCCTGCGGGGTGCTGGCGTCCTGCACGCGAGCCCGGTACAGCTGGAGCCACTCCTCGTGGCGGGCCTCGATGTAGGCCTCGACCAGGGCTGCCTTGGAGGCGAAGTTGTTGTACAGGCTCATCTTGGCCACCCCCGCCGACGCGGTGATCGCGTCGATGCCGGTGGCGGCGATGCCGTCGGCGTAGAAGCGCTGGGCGGCGGCCTCCAGGATCCGCGATCGCGCGGACCCCCGACGACGGTCGGCGGCGTGCTGGTCCGTGCTCATGGAACGACCTCCCGGGTGCTGGTTAGACCAGTCTACCTATTCAGTGCTGTGGGGGGTGCAACCGGGGACCGTCCGCAATTCGTGCCGGTGCCGGGCGCTCTCGGGGGAGCATCCGGCCGCCCGAGGACCTACTCTGTCAACATGCTGATCACCACTGCGGCTCCGACCGCCCCTGCTGAGACCGCGCCGGAGGTCCTCCGATGAGCGGCGGTCTGATGGCCCTGCTGGACGACGTCGCCGCCCTGGCCCGCGTCACCGCCGCCTCCGTGGACGACATCGGCGCGGCCGCGGGCCGGGCGAGCGTGAAGGCTGCCGGCGTCGTCGTCGACGACACCGCTGTGACCCCGCAGTACGTCCAGGACGTCACCCCGGCGCGCGAGCTGCCCATCATCTGGCGCATCACCAAGGGCTCGCTGCGCAACAAGCTGGTCTTCATCCTTCCGGTCATCCTGCTGCTGAGCCAGTTCGCGCCGTGGCTGCTGACCCCGATCCTCATGCTGGGGGGCAGCTACCTGTGCTTCGAGGGCGCGGAGAAGATCTGGGCCAAGGTCTCCGGACACGGGGCCAAGTCCAAGACCCCCGTGGTCGAGAAGGGCAAGAGCGCGGAGGACACGATGGTCGGCGGCGCGGTGCGCACCGACCTGATCCTCTCCGCCGAGATCATGGTGATCTCCCTCAACGAGGTCGCCGACGAGCCGCTGTTCTCCCGCGCGGCCATCCTGGTGGTGGTGGCCATCGGCATCACCGTCCTGGTCTACGGCGTGGTGGCCCTGATCATCCGGATGGACGACTTCGGTCTGCACCTGGCCGAGCGGTCCTCCCCGGCCAGCCGGAAGATCGGTCACGGCCTGGTCAAGGGCATGCCCGGGCTGCTCGCGGTGATCTCGGTCGTGGGCACCGCCGCCATGCTCTGGGTGGGCGGGCACATCGTCCTCGTCGGCCTCGACGAGCTGGGCTGGCACCCGCCCTACGAGGCCGTGCACCACGTCGAGACGCTGGTGCACGACGCCGTTCCCGGCGGTCTCGGCGCGGCGCTCGCCTGGCTCACGAACACCTTCTTCTCCGCGGTCCTCGGACTCGTCTGGGGCGCCGTGCTGGTGCTGGCCTGGGAGCTGCTGCCCTTCGGCAAGGGCGAGCACGAGGCCGACCACGAAGCTCCCGGCAAGCACGAGGCCGAGCACGGCAGGCACGAGGACCACGGCGAGCGCCACGGCAAGCACTCCTCGGCGGCCACGGACGGCAGCGCCGCCCCGGACGGGTCCGGCCCCACGCCTCCCGGCGACGGGGGTTCCTCTGCGGTCCGGTGACCGCGACCGCCTGATCCCCGGCGCCTGATCCCCGGCGCCTGATCCCCGTGGCCCGACCGGCCGGGGCGGCCCGGCCCTCACGGTGTGCCCGCGCGCAGCGCGGCCTCGTCCCGCGCGGTGTCCTCACTGGTCCACGGCGCGTACGTCCGGTGCTCCAGGTGCCAGCGCACGGATTCCCGCACCCGCTCCTCGGCCGAGTCCGGGCGCCGGCCCAGGACGTCGTGCGCGGCGTGGGCGTCCGACAGCACGTGCTGCGGGTGGGTCCCGGCGAGGAGCAGGTCGGGGGGCAGCAGCGCGTCGGGCACGCGGACGGACTCCAGTCCGGCCCCGGCCGCGGCGGCGATCTGCTGGATCCACATCCCGATCGTCGGCGTGGTGGGCTCGGCCAGGTTCAGGCGGCGGCCCCGCGCCCGTGGTGCGCCCAGTGCTCGGACCACTGCCTCGGCGACGTCCGTGACGGAGGCTCGGCTCCACAGGAGATTGCCCGCGCCCACGGGGATCCGGTGCCCCCCCCGGCGGCCGCCCGGCGCAGGACGAAGTCCTCCCGGCACTGCGGATCGTGCGGGCCGTAGACCATCGGCAGGCGCAGCACGGTGGCGTCCCGGCGCGCCGGCAGGTCTGCCCGGTCACCGTGGAGGTGCGTCGCCGCGGCGAGCTCGGGCGGTTCCGCGCGCCCCCAGTGGTACACGGCGACCCGGTCGCCGCGGCGCAGCAGGCGGACCACGACGGCCCGGCCGATGAACGACGTGCCGCCCAGCACGAGCACCCTCATGGCGATTCCTCCCGGACCGTCTCAGGCTTCCGGGCGGTGCGCGACTACCCCCACGGGTCGGCGTCGTCGGCGTCCTTGGAGCGGGCGTCGAGGTACTCCTGCAGGACGGCCGAGCCCAGGTCCGCGGGGTCCGGGGCGACCACGCGCCCGTCCACCCGCTCGGCCATCCGCAGCAGGAACCGCTCCAGCCCCGGGTCGTCGCCGAGCCGGAAGAACGTCGTCTGGGCGCCCAGACGGCCCAGTCGGTCCAGCTCCTGGACGGTGGCGCGCAGGGTGGCGGGCTCGGCCGGCCAGGAGAACCAGCTCTCGCCGTCGGGCAGCAGGTGGGCCGTGGGCTCGCCGTCGGTGACGACGAGCAGCACGGGCTGGGCGGAGGGGTGCTTGCGGAAGAAGCGGGTGGCGAGCAGCAGCCCGTGGTGCAGGTTGGTGCCCTGCTCCCGCCGCGGCGGCAGGGACGTGAGCTCCTCGATCCGCAGGTCCCGGGCGTAGCGGCCGAACCCGATGAGCTGGAGCCGGTCCCCGCGGAACCGGGTCGAGACGAGGTGGTGCAGCGCCAGGGAGGTGCGCTTCATCGGCACCCAGCGTCCTTCGGCGGCCATCGAGAACGAGGTGTCCACGAGCAGCGCGACGGCGGCCTGGGTCCGCGCCTCGGTCTCGGCCACCTCGATGTCGCGGACGTCGATCCGCAGTCCCCGTCCGGCGTCACCGCCCTCGGCGACCGTGCGGGTGATGGCGTTGGTGAGGGTGCGGGTCACGTCCCAGGGCTCCGCGTCCCCGAACTGCCACTCCCGGGTGGCGCCGGTCGGCTCCCCGGCCGCGCCGGCCAGCCGGGTGTCCCGGGCGCCGGGCCGGCCGGAGAGCCGCTGGGCGGTGTCCCGCAGCAGCGACTTCCCGAGCCGCCGCACGGCCCGCGGGGAGAGGCGCAGGTCCCCGTCCTGGTCCCGCTGCAGATAGCCGCTCTCCCGCATGGCCCGCTCCAGCTCGGCGAGGGTCCGCGCGGAGACCGCGGCGTCGTCGCCGAGCTGGCGGGCCAGCGCGTCGAGGTCGAGGTCGTCCAGGTTCGCGCCCTCGTGGTGCTGGGACAGCTCGTCGGCCAGCGCGTCGAGCTCGGCGATGTCCTGCAGCACCCCCGTGCCGTCGCCGAGACCCAGGCCCTCTCCGCCCTGGAAGCGCTCCGACCCGCTCCAGTCCTCACCGGGGCGCAGCGCCTGCAGGTTCGCGTCGAGCTGGCCCAGCTGCGCCATGAGGTCCGGGGAGCCGAACGCCTGGGCCGAGAGCTGCATCAGCTCCTGGCGCTGCTCGGGGGTCATGGAGTTCAGCATCCGCTGGGCCGCCGCCGAGCGCTGGGCCAGGGTGTCGATCAGCTCGTCGACCGACTGCGGGTCCTCCGGGAAGTGCTGACCGTGCTTGGCCATGAAGTCCTGGAAGTCCTCGTCGGTGTCCTCGCCGCGCCCGTGCTTCTCCAGCAGCTCGTTGAGGTCGCGCAGCATCTCGGCCACCGCCTCCCGGTCGGCGTCGGTGGCGTTCTCCAGGGCCTGCTTCATGCCGGCGAAGCGCTGGTCCAGGATCTCACGGCCGAGCAGGTCCTTGATCTGCTCGTAGGCCTCCCGCGCGGAGTCCGACTGCCAGTCGTAGGAGGCGAGCTCGCTGACCGCCGCGGCCGTGGAGCGGGGCAGCCCGTCCAGCTGCATCTCGCGGAAGGACCGGTCCATCGGGTCCATCCGGGCATCGCGCAGGAACTGCTCCCGCTCCAGGCGCAGGGCCTTGTCCAGCAGCTGCTTCGCCTCGTCGAGCGTGCCGCCCAGGCGGTGCTGCTTCAGCAGGTCGCGCCGCCGCTGGTGCACGCGCCGGGACAGGTCGTCGAGGCCCTCCCGGCCGCGGCCGCCCCGGCGGAGGAACTCCCGCATCGCCTCCTCCGGCGAGTACCCCGCCATGACGTCCTCCGAGACGGCCGCCAGCGCCTCCGAGAGGTCCACCGGAGGGGCCAGTGGATCCGGCCCCCCGGCGTACCGTCCGTACCGCGATGACCGGTGGTGTGCGGGCATGACGCCCCCTAACGTGTCGTGGCGCTGCCGCGGCGAGCGGTCAGCCGTAGATGGTGCCGTCCTCGTCGGAGTCCTTGGAGATCTTCTGTGCCAGGAACAGCCCTTCGAGGGCCAGTTCGATGGCGCTGGCGCGCTGTCCGGGGCTGGTGGCCCCGAGCCGGGCCGCGATCTCGTCGTAGACCGCGCCGTCGCCGTCGGACTCCGGCAGCTCGGGCAGGGCGGCGAGGAAGTCCCGGGCCGAGACGTCGTCGCCGGTGGAGACCGTGGTGCGGCCGTCGAAGGCCTCCACGACCGGGCCGAGGTCCAGGCCGCGGAAGCGGCCCCGGACGGTCTCGGCGGTCGCCCGGCGCAGCAGGTGGTCGAGGATCGCGCGCTCGCGGCCCTCCTCACCGGACTCGAACTCGATCTTGCCGCCCAGGACGTCGGTGGCCGTCTCGACGTCGACCATGCGGGCGACGGCGTCCTCCTCGCGGCGCACCGTGGCCCGCCGCAGAGCCGCCGCCGCGACCGTCTCCGCGCCCGCGATGGCGAACCGGGCCGAGACCCCCGAGCGCTGGTCGACGGCGGAGGAGTCCCGCAGCAGGCGGGTGAAGCGGGCCAGGATCTCGAGGATCGTCTCGGGGACCTCCGCGACCAGCTCCGCCTCCTGGCGGATGACGGCGATCTCGTCGGCCAGCTCGAGGGGGTAGTGGGTGCGGATCTCGGCGCCGAACCGGTCCTTGAGCGGGGTGATGATCCGGCCCCGGTTCGTGTAGTCCTCGGGGTTGGCCGTGGCCACCACCAGCACGTCCAGCGGCAGCCGCAGGACGTACCCGCGGATCTGGATGTCGCGCTCCTCCATCACGTTGAGCATGGCCACCTGGATGCGCTCGGCGAGGTCGGGCAGCTCGTTGATCGCCACGATGCCGCGGTGGGCGCGCGGCACGAGCCCGTAGTGGATGGTCTCCGGGTCCCCGAGCCGGCGTCCCTCGGCCACGCGCATCGGGTCCACGTCACCGATCAGGTCCGCCACGGACGTGTCCGGGGTCGCGAGCTTCTCCACGTAGCGCTCCGAGCGGTGCCGCCACACGACGGGCAGCTCGTCGCCCTCGAGCAGCACGCGCCGCCGGGACTCCTCCGTCAGGGGCTCCTCGGGGTGCTCGTTGAGCTCCGAGCCCTCGATGGCGGGCGACCACTCGTCGAGCAGACCGGCGAGCGTGCGCAGCAGCCGCGTCTTGCCCTGGCCGCGCTCGCCGAGCAGCACGACGTCGTGACCGGCCAGCAGCGCCCGCTCCAGCTGGGGCAGGACCGTGCGCCCGAGCCCGTGCAGTCCCGGCCAGGGATCACCGCCCTCCGCCAGCGTTCTCAGCAGGTTCTCCCGGATCTCCTGGCGCAGCGGCCGGGGGGAGTGCCCGGCCGCGCGCAGCTCGCCGAGCGTCCGGATGTCGGGTCGATCTGTCCGATCAGTCACAGCGCCACATTAACCCCGGCGTCAAGAGGGCCGGAGTCCTCGGCCCCAGACCCTCTGGTCAGCGCCGCCCCGATCGGTACGCTGGTACATCATGGCAACGCGGAAGAGGCCCCGGAGCACGCTCGTCCTGCTCGTGCGCCACGGCGAGACGCCCACCACCGGCAAGGTCCTGCCGGGGCGGGCGCCCGGCCTGCACCTGTCCGACCGCGGCCGGGCCCAGGCCGAGCAGGTCGCCGAGCGGCTCGCGGGGGTGCCCGTCGACGCGGTGCTCACGTCCCCCCTCGAGCGCACCCGCGAGACGGCGGAGCCCACCGAGGCCCGGACCGGCCGGGCGGCCGTCGTGGACCCCGGGCTGCTCGAGTGCGACTTCGGGGAGTGGACCGGGGCGGAGCTCTCCCGGCTGTCCCGGCTCACGGCCTGGTCGACCGTCCAGCGCGCGCCCTCGACCTTCCGCTTCCCCGGAGGGGAGAGCTTCCCCGAGATGCAGGCCCGGATGGTGGGCGCCGTCGACCGGGCCCGTGCCGAGCACGAGGGCGGGGTCGTGGTCTGCTTCTCGCACGCGGACCCCATCAAGGCGGCCCTCGCGCACGCCCTCGGGACGCACCTGGACCTCTTCCAGCGGATCGTGGTCAGCCCGTGCTCGGTCTCGGCGATCTCCTACGCGCCGGGGCAGGCGCCGGCCGTGCTCACGCTCAACTCCACCCACGAGCCGCTGAGCGGGCTGAGGGTCTCGTGAGCAGGTCCCGGTGAGCGAGCTCGCGCTGCTCGCGGAAGGGCGGATGGAGCTGCTCGGGATGATCCGGGGCAGCAGCAACTCCGCGCTGCTCGTGGAGGTGTGCCTGGAGGACCGCTCCGCCTGGGCCGTCTACAAGCCCCGGGAGGGGGAGCGGCCGCTGGTCGACTTCGCCCCGGGGCTGCACCGGCGGGAGCGCGCCGCCTACCTGCTCAGCGAGATCCTGGGCTGGGGGATCGTCCCGCCCACCGTGGTGCGCGAGGACGGGCCGTTCGGGGTCGGGTCCCTGCAGCTGTTCGTGGAGCACGATCCGCTGGCGCACTACTTCACCCTGTACGACGGCGTCCCCGGCAGCCACGGGGCCCTGCGCCGGATCGCGCTCTTCGACGTCGTGGCGAACAACGCCGACCGCAAGGGCGGGCACGTGCTGCGCGGGACCGACGGCCGGGTGTGGGGGATCGACCACGGCCTGTGCTTCGCGGCCGGCTACAAGCTCCGGACGGTCGTCTGGGACTTCGGCGGCGACCCGGTTCCCGAGGACCTGCTGGCGGCCCTCGCACCCCTGGCGGAGTCCGTTCCCGACGAGCTGGCCGACCTGCTCACCGCACCGGAGGCCTCCGCGCTCCAGCAGCGGGTGTGCCGGCTGCTGGAGCGCCCGGTCCTGCCGGTCGACGTCACGGGGCGCCGGGTCCCCTGGCCCCTGCTCTAGGCCCCGGACCCTGCGGGAGCCCCGGCTGCTGCTGAGGTCCCCGTCCGTGCGGGAACTCCTCACCGGTGCGGGAACTCCTGACCCGAGCTGCCCGGCCGCTGCGGCGCGGGCGGCCCGGGGCACCTAACGGCGCAGCGTCTCGGCCGGGCTCTCGCCGTAGGCCTGCCGGTGGCGGCGGGCGAAGTCCCCGGAGTGCACCATCCCCCAGCGCAGGGCGATGGCCCGGACCGTGTCGCCCGCCTCGGGGTCCGCCTGCAGGAGGTCCTCGTGGGCCGCCGTGAGCCGCAGCTCGCGGAGACAGCCCCCCGGCGTCGTCCCGGCGTGCGAGCGGAAGGCCCGGGTGAGCTCGACCGTGCTCAGGCCCGTGTGGCGGGCGACGTCCTCCACGGTGATCGGCGAGGACAGCTGCGCACGCATGTACTCCACGGCACGCCGGTAGGCGGACTGCCGGTCGGTGGTCGAGGCGCGGCGGGGGCGCGGCTCGCCGAGGAGGGCGAACGCCTCCAGGGTCGCCACCGACATCCTCCGGAGCAGGTCGGCCCGCAGCAGGGGGACGGCGGCGACGGCGGGGTCGGTCAGGGCCTGCTCCACGAACTCGTGGGTGCTGCGCCAGTACCGCTCGCGCGCCGGGGAGACCGGGTGCGGGCCGTCGAAGGCCACCTCGAGCGACTCGTCGCCGAGGACGTCCCGGGCCGTGCGCTGCAGGGCCTCCGGGCCGAGGTTCACCGAGGCGACCGACAGCCGGTCCACCTCGCCGTAGTAGTCCTGGCCCGGCTGGAGCAGGAACAGGCCCGGCCCGCCACCGGCCTGCCCGTCGATCCGCCAGCGGACTCCTCCGGCGCGCGGCAGCATGACCGAGAAGGCTCCCTCGACGACCATGTGCCCGGCGATGCTGCCGCGGAAGGTGAGCTGCCCCAGGCTGAGGTCGGAGTCGCCGTCCATGTCCTGGCTGTACAGGAAGGCCCTCCTGTCCCGGACCGTGCCCATCCGCGCACGGGTGTAGACCTGCTGGAGCGCCTCGTTGGCCACGTCGGGATCGGTGGTCGCAAGGTGCAGGCTCACCGGTGTGGTGGGTGTCATGCTCTGGTCCTCTCGTGGGGTCAGGTGCGCAGCGTGACGGCCGGGGCCCGCCCGTACCGTTCCCGGTAGGCGGCGGCGAAGCGCCCGCGGTGGGTGAAGCCCCACCGTGCGGCGACGGCCTCCACGGTCGCCCCGGTGCTGGGGTCGGCGGCGACCAGGTCCCGGTGGGCGGCGTCCAGGCGGGCGGCGCGCAGATGGGCGGTCGGGGTGGTGTCTAGCTCGCGCCGGAAGGCCGCCTGGAGCCCGCGCACGCTCATCCCGGCGGCCGCGGCGATCTCGGCGAGGCCGATGTCCTGGTCCACGTGCTCGTCGATGTAGGCCACCGCGCGCCGGAGCCCGGCCGGAGCCGCGCGGGGCTGCCCGGGCAGGGCCTGGCTCCGGTCGAGGAACGAGCCGGGGAAGGTGTGGAGCAGCGCGGTGGTGAGGGACCGGGTGAGCTCGGCCCGGATGAGGGGGCTGGCCAGCGCCTCGTCGTCGGTCAGCAGGTTCCGGCCGAGGTGGGCGACGGTGCCCAGCCAGTACCGGGACATGGCCGGGGAGACCGGGCGGGTCCCGGCGAACGCGAGCCGGAAGGTCTCGTCCCCCAGCAGCCCCCGCGCGTGGGCCTCCGCCGCCGCGAGGTCCACGGCCACCGTCATGGCCTCGATGTCCTCCCACCAGCTGGTGTACGTGCGCTGGGGGAAGAGGAAGGGGCCGGTCCGCGGAAAGCGGTCGCCGGCGCTGATGGCACTCACGGCGCCCTGCGTCACGTGGCACACCCGCAGCAGCCCGGCGCCGTCCGTGCGCCCGGTCGTGGAGGAGCCCATGAGCCGGACCCGCTCGTAGCTCACCGGGCCGACCGCGGTCGCGGACAGGTCCATGGAGAACCGGTTCTCGCGGTCCGTGTGCACGTCTCGGATGGCGAAGACCTCGTCGAGCACGGCGACGCCCTCGGCCGGGTCCCGGGTGGTGAACACGGAACGCCGCACCTGGCAGTTCATGCCTGAAACGCTACGCCCCGGCGCGCCCGGCGTCGACCGTTCCGTGCGCGGGGAACTCCGGCCCGCCCTCAGCCGCGCAGGGTCGTGGCGGGGTTCTCGCCGAACCGCTCCCGGTAGGCGGCGGCGAAGCGCCCGGGGTGGCTGAAGCCCCAGTGGGCGGCGATCTCCGCCACGGTGGCGCCGGCCCCGGGGTCCGTGGTCAGCAGCTCGGCGCGCACCGCCTCGAGGCGTACGGTGCGCAGGTGGGCCAGGGGAGTGGTGGACAGCTCCCGGCGGAAGGCCGCCTGCAGTCCCCGCGGGCTCATCCGGGCCGCGCGGGCGATCTCGCCCAGTCCGATGTCCTCCGCGGCGTGCTCCTCCATGAAGGAGACCGCCCGGCGCACTCCGGCGGGCGCCGCGCGCTCCGGCTCCGGTACGGCCGAGCGCTCGAGGAAGCTGTTCGGGAACGCGTGCAGCACCGCGGTGGCCAGGGCGCGGAACGTCTCGGCGCGCACGAGCGGGCTGGCCATGGCCTGGTCGTTGCCCAGCTGGTACTGCCCCAGCCCGGCCACGGACGCGGCCAGGTACTTGGCCATGGCCGGGCTGACCGGTTCGGCGGCCGTGAAGCGCAGGCGGAAGTCCTCGGCGTCCAGCAGGCCGGCCGCGTGCGCCTCCACGGCGGCCAGGTCCAGGGAGAGGGTCAGCAGGTCCAGTTCGTCCCACCGGCAGGTGTAGGAGCGCACCGGGAGGAGGAACGGGGTGGGGCCGGCCGCGGTGGACGTGGCGTCCGTGAAGGCGAGCCGGCCGCCCAGCACCCGTGCGACCCGCAGGGTGCCCGGGGCGTCGATCAGCGCCGCGGCGGGCGCGCCGCTGAGGCGCACCCGCTCCAGACTCAGCCGCTCCACCGCCCCCAGGGCCTGGTGCATGGAGAACGGGGTGTCCGGGGACACCTGGACCCGGGCGGCATAGACGCGCTCGAGGACCTCGACGCCCTCCGACGGGTCGTGGGAGACGAACCGGAGCTTGCGCACGGCCGGTCGCCGGTGCTCCGCCTCGTCCGTACGGCATGCGCGGTGGGACACGTGCGCGGAGAGGACGTCCGACGGGATCGAGAACTCTGCGTCGGGGGCGAGACCAGGCATGGAGAAGTCCTTCGGGTGCGGCGAACGCTCCGGCCGTCTGCTTGACCTGCCGGTGTGGAGCGACCCCGTGCTGCGCTCTGCAGCCCGGGTTCGAGGGCACCGGTGCTCTATTCAGTGTAGTCACCACGGCCCGCGCACCGCGGGACATCATTTCGGCGCGAGGACCTCCGACCTCTGGCCAGCTGAGGTCTCAGGATCTACTCTTGTCAAGAGAGATTGCGTTTTTCGAACTATGGTGCGCCCGGCGGACCGTCATGATTCGACATCTCGCGGCCGGACCGCCCGGCAGGTCCGGGGCGGTGGTCGTCCCGGGGCTCTGCACGACGAGCGAGGAGGGCGTCTTGACCATCACACAGCCTGCTGGCGCGAACCGGGCGACGCAGGTCGTCCTGCGCCCGGCTCGGGTCTCCGACATGTTCCTGCTCATGGATCTCGCCGACCAGGTGGGGTACTGCCTGAACCCCGAGTGGATCCGCACACGCCTCCGGGCCGAGCCCGCGACCGAGGCCCACGTGGTCGCCACGCTCCAGGACATCCCGGTCGGGGCCGCCCACGTCTACCTGTCCCCGCGGCAGACGCCCGGGGGCGCGGTGCGGGCGAGCGTCACGGCGCTGGCCGTGGACGAGGAGCACCGGGACGAGCGGATCGGGTCCCGTCTGCTGACCCGGTGCGAGGAGCTGGCCCAGGAGATGGGGGCGCACACCCTGGAGATCGTCATCCCCTCCCGGCGCCACGAGGACCTGCACGAGTTCTGGCACCGCCACGGCTATGCCCGCGACGACTCCTCGCCCTTCGTCAAGGTGCTCGGCGCCCGCCCGTGAGGGCCCGCGCGCGGAGGAGGACTCAGCCGCGACCGATGCGGGCGAGCGCTGTGCGCACCGACCGGGTGCCGGACGGCCCCCGCAGGGCCGCCACGCCGCCCTCGGACCCCTGGTCGAGCCCCAGCAGGGCGGCGCGGACCTCCGCGGCCGGACGGGTCCGCGTTCCGCGGGCCACGTAGCGGGTGCCGGGCCACTGCCACCGGGACACCGCGATCCGCGCCAGCCGCCGCGCGCCCGGGCCGGCGGCGAGCCGGGCCCGCGCCTCGGCGGTGAAGAACGCGAGGTGGCGTTCCTTCAGCTGCACGGCGGCCCCGGTCGTGGCGGCCAGCCGTGGCTCGGCCGCTCCCAGCCGGCGGTAGGAGTCGGCGAGCACCTCGGTGTCGAGCCGGCTGGTGATCATCTGGGCGGCGGTGACGTCGGCACCCAGGAGGTTGCTGGAGACCGCGCCGAGCAGCGGGCCGAGGCGCTCGTCACGGGCGCGGCGCAGGCGCCCCAGAGCGGTGACCCGGTCCTCCCCGGCCGCCCGGCCGTTGGCGGCCAGGACCGCTCCCAGGGTCTGGACGAGCCAGTGCTGCTCGTAGGCCCAGGTGGTGAGGAAGGCCGTCACCCGCGACTCCGCATGGGTGGGGGTCACCAGGAAGTCCCGCATGCGGTGCAGCAGAGCGCGCTCGGCGGCCTCCAGGCGGGTGAGCGCCTCCAGGGCGGCCGGGCCCAGGTCGCCCAGGGCGGGCAGGTCGAGGTCGGTGGGGCGCAGCTGGAGCGGGTCGCGCATGTAGGCGCGAACGTCGAACCCGGTCGCCGCGCTCACGCCGGCACGCCCCGGGCGTCCAGGGCGTCGGCGACCACGGTCAGCCCCTCCATCCCGGGCAGCTTCGCGATCTGCCGGTCGATGGCCTCGATCTCCCTGCGCCCCTCGGGGCCGGCGAAGAGGTGGGTCATCACGTGGGTGACCTCCTCCTCCGACGAGACGCCGGAGCCGACCGGCTGCCACGCGGTGCGCAGCGCCAGGCGCGCCAGCTTCTGCGCCTTGGGATTGTCCTGCAGCCGGGCCCGGGCCTGGGTGGTGTAGAAGGCGATGTGCTTGGTCTCCTGCGCGGCGATGCGCCGCACCAGCGGGGCGAGCACGGGGTGGTCCTCCAGTGCGGCCAGGCGCCGGTAGCCGGCGGCGGCCGAGCGCTCGTTCACCGCGCCCCAGAGCATGTGCACGGCGACGAAGTCCGTGCCCACGATGTTGGACAGCAGCGACTGCTTCACCGGGCTGATCCGGTCCCGCCAGCCCAGCTTCACGCGCTTGGCCTTGACCTCGTCGAAGGCCACGGTGATCCCGTGCAGGTCCAGGACGTGGGCGAGGGCCTCGCCGTGCCAGAACTCCTCGTGGTTCCAGATGGTCATGAAGGTGGCGACCTCGGGGTCCCGGCGGGACGGGCTGACGAGCATGTCCCGCAGGTAGCACACGGTGTGGAACTCGACGTCGCACATGTAGCGCAGGGTGCGCAGCGTCTCCGGGGGCAGGGGGTCCTCGCGGAACGCGTCGAGCCCGAGGTCCTCCCAGTGCAGGCTGGTGGACTCCTGGGCGAAGCGCTCGATGTCGAAGGCCATGACGTCACTTCCTCTGGTCGTGGTGGCGGTCTCGTGGAAGTATTCGGAGCCGGCGGCGCAGCGGATGGGTGGCCGGAACCCCGGTCCGCCGGACCCCACGAGACAGGAGACGCACCCATGGCAGGACGCACGGCACGGCAGCAGGTCGAGGTGGACGGCGCGCAGCTGTCCGTCCTGACGGCCGGGGACCCCGAGGCCCGGCCTCTGCTGCTGCTCCACGGCACCTTCTGGAGCCGGGTGTGGCAGCCGGTGCTGCCGGCCCTGGGCGAGGCCGCCCGGTGCCTGGCCCTGGACCTGCCCGGCTTCGGCGCCAGCGGCGGAGAGCTCGACGTGGCGCACGCCACCGTCCCGGCCCTGGCCCGGACGGTGCTGGCCGCGGCGGACGCCCTGGGCGTGGAGGAGTTCGACCTCGCCGGCCACGACATCGGCGGCGGGATCGCCCAGCACGTGGCCGCGACCAGCGGGCGGGTGCGGCGGCTGGTGCTGATGAACTCCGTGATGTTCGACTCCTGGCCGGTGCCGGCGGTCGAGCGCTTCCGGGACCCGCAGGTGCGGGCGGCCACCACCGTGGAGGAGCTGCTGGCCGCCCGGGCCGCCTCCACCCGCGGCAGCGTGGCCCGGGAGCTGGGGGAGGAGGAGCTGGCCGACTACCTGGCGCCCTGGCGGGACCCGGTCCGGGTCCGGTCCTGGACGGCGCTGGCCGCCGCGGCGGACCCGCGGTACACGATGGATCTGGTGCCGGCCCTGCAGGAGGCCGCGCTGCCCACCCGGCTGGTGTGGGGCCGCGACGACGACTTCCAGAAGATCGGCTTCGCACGCCGCTACGTCGAGCAGGTCCCGGGCTCCGACCTGGTGGAGGTGGACGGCAGGCACATCCCCACCGAGGACTCCCCGGACGCGGTCGCCGCGGCCATGCTGGAGCACCTCACCGGAGGGGACCGGGGCACGGACCGGCCGGGGGCGTGACGCCGGCCTCGGCCGGTGCGCCGGTGGGGTCGCCGGGCGCCGGGCCGTAGTCTCGGCAGCACGCCGGTGCTGTGCGATCTCGCGCCGGACCCGTGAACAGCAGCGACAACCGTGAGGTGAGAACGTGGTGAGCAGTCCCCGGACGATCGTCTTCGACGTCAACGAGACCCTGTCCGACATGGCCCCGCTGGGGGAGGCCTTCGCCGCGGCCGGGACCCCCGCGCACCTGGCGCAGGTCTGGTTCGCCGGCATCCTCCGTGACGGCTTCGCCGTCACGGCCGCCGGCGGCAACGCGGCCTTCGCCGAGATCGCCCAGGACAGCCTCGTGCGCCTGCTCGCGGAGACCGGCGACGGGGCGGACGAGGCCGCCGCGGGCTCGATCATGTCCGCGCTCAGGGGCCTGGAGGTGCACCCCGACGTCGTCGCCGGGATCGAGGCCCTGAGCCCGCTCGCCGAGCTGGTCACGCTCAGCAACGGTTCGGCGAGCGTGGCCGAGAACCTGCTCGGCCGGGCCGGGGTCCGGGAGCGGTTCCGCGCCCTGCTCAGCGTCGACGACGCCCCGGCCTGGAAGCCGGCCCGGTCCGCCTACGCCTACGCCGCGGCGCAGTGCGGCCGCCCGGCCGAGCAGATGCTGCTGGTGGCCGTGCATCCGTGGGACGTCCACGGGGCGCACGAGGCGGGGCTGCGGACGGCCTGGCTCAACCGCACGGGAGCCCAGTACCCCGGCTACTTCGCCCGGCCGGATCTCGAGGCGGCCGATCTGCCGTCCCTGGCCGCGCAGCTGGGCGGCACCTCGGCCTGATCCGCGGTGCGGCGGGCGGGGACCCGGCCGCGCCGGCCGGCACGTCCGGTCCGGCCCCTCTGCTCCGGAGCGCCGCAGGCGGCCGGGGAGGCGCCGCGCCGGTCGGTGCGGCATCCTGGAGCGGTGGCTCACATCGTGCTGGAGGTCGATCCCGCGCTGTGGTTCCTGCTGTCCCGGCGCCGGCGCGGGCCCCGCTTCCTTCTCGACGTGCCGGGCACGGACACGGTCGGCCACGTGGTGCGCATGATCGGCATCCCGCCGACCGAGGTCGGCGCGGTGCGCCTCGACGGCCACGAGGTCGACCTGGCGGCCCGGCCCACCGCCGCGGCCCGCGGGTCCTCGGAGGCCGGTGGCCCCGGGAGCGGACCCGTGCTCACCGTCGGTGCGCGGCCGAGGCCGCAGCCCACCCGGCACCGTCCTCCGCGCTTCCTGCTCGACGTCCACCTGCGGCCCCTGGCCCGCCGCCTCCGGCTGCTGGGTCTCGACGCCGCCTGGGAGGCCGACGCCGACGACGCCCACCTCGTGGACCGCGCCGCCCGGGAGGAGCGGGTGCTGCTCACCCAGGACCGCGGGCTGCTCCACCGCGGAGCCCTGCCCGAGGGCGCCCTGGTGCGCGGCGAGCGGGCCGACGAGCAGCTGGCCGACGTCCTCGACCGGTTCGACCCGCCCCTGGCGCCGTGGACCCGGTGCCTGCGCTGCGGCGCCCCGCTGGAGGAGGCGAGCGCGGAGGACGTGGCCGACCAGCTGCTGCCCCGCACCCGGCGGGCGTACCGGTCCTTCTCCCGCTGCACCGGCTGCGGGCAGGCCTACTGGCGCGGGGCCCACGCTGGTCGCCTGGATACCGTCGTCGCCCGGGCCCTTGCCGCGCGGCGGCCCCCGGCGTAGCTTGGGGGCCATGTTCCTGTCCTGATGCCCCGGCCCACGTCCGCGGCCGGCACCGTGGATCCGAGCCCGTGCGGCTCCGCGCATCCGGTGCCGCACCGGCCCGGCGGACCCCGCTCCCGCATCGACAGGACCCCACCATGGCCTCTGCCCCGCAGCACCCCCTGCACCTGCGCCTGGACGGCGTCGGCGTCGGCTTTCCCGGCCGCCGTGTCCTCACCGACGTGTCCCTGACCGTCCCGGCCGGTGCGCGCATCGGACTCATCGGCGAGAACGGCGCCGGCAAGACCACCCTGCTGCACCTGGCCGCCGGGCTGCTGGTGCCCGCCACCGGCACCGTCCACCGCCCCGGGCGCACCGGGCTGCTCCGACAGCAGCAGGACCTGCCCGCCCGGGTCACGGTGGGGGAGGTGGTCGAGGACGCCGTCGCCGACGTCCGCGCCCTGGAGCACCGCCTCGCCGCGCTCGCCGCCGGCATCGCCCAGGCCCCCGACGACCTGGCGACCGCGGACGCCTACGACACCGTCCTGCGCGACGCCGAACGCCAGGGCCTCTGGACCCTCGACGCCCGGATCGAGGCGGTCCTCGGCGGGCTGGGCCTCGGCGGGCTGCCCCGGGACCGCCGGATCGGGGAGGTCTCCGGCGGTCAGCGGCGGCGGCTCGCCCTCGCCGCGCTGCTGCTGGCCCGGCCCGCGGCCCTGCTGCTCGACGAGCCGACCAACCACCTGGACGACGACGCCGTGGACTTCCTCGTCACCGAGCTGGCCGGCCGGCGGGGTCCCGTGCTCATGGCCAGCCACGACCGCTGGTTCCTGGACGCCGCCGCCACCGGGGTGGTCGACCTCGACCCGGCGCTCGGCCCGGACGAGTCCGCCGGCGGCCCGGCCCGGCAGGGCACCGTGTCCACCGGCGGCTACTCGGCCTACCTGGACCGGCGCGAGGCCGCCCGCCGCCGCTGGGGCGAGCGCTTCGCCGCCCAGCAGGAGGAACGGCAGCGGCTGCAGGAGGTCGTCGACGTCTCCGGGCGGGAGATCTTCCACACCACGGCCCCCAAGTCCGAGGGCCGCATCACGCGCAAGTTCTACAGCGACCGCGCCGCCAAGACCATCGGCGGCCGGGTCCGCTCGGCCCGCCAGCGGCTCGGCGCGCTCGAGCGCACCGCCGTCGGCGCGCCGCCGGGCCCGCTGCGCTTCGCCGGGATCCCCGGGACCGCGGACGACGCCGCCGCCGGCACCCTGCTCCGGCTGCGCGGGGCGGCCGTCGCGGGGCGGCTGGCCCCGACCGACCTGGTGCTGCACGCCGGGGACCGGCTGCTGGTCCAGGGCCCGAACGGCACGGGGAAGTCCACGCTGCTCTCCCTGCTGGCGGGCGAGCTGCGCCCCGACGCGGGCACCGTGGAGCGCCGGGGCGGCGCCGTCGTCGCACGCCTGGCCCAGGAGGACGACTGGCCGGACCTCGCGGTGCCCGCCGGGACGGCCTACCGCGCCCGGCTGCGGGACCCCGCCCGCGCCCCGACCCTGCGGGACCTCGGGCTGCTGCGCGACGAGGACGCCGCCCGCCCCCTCGGGGAGCTGTCCCCCGGGCAGCGCCGCCGGGTGGCGCTCGCGGCCCTGGTCGCCGAGCCCGCCCCGCTGCTGCTGCTGGACGAGCCGACCAACCACCTGTCCCTGGCCCTGGCGGAGGAGCTCGAGCAGGCCCTGGAGGACTTCCCGGGCACCGTGGTGCTGGCCACCCACGACCGGTGGATCCGGCGGCGCTGGACCGGCCGGGTGCTCTCGGTGCCGCCCACCGCGGCGGGCACGTCCACGGTGGGGCACGGGACGACCCTTGAGGGTGTTCAGAAGCTGGCTTAGTGTTGAGGTCCGTCGACAACCCACGGAGGAGGAGCCATGGCCGCAGCAGTGGACAGGAACCGGTGGCGGAAGGTGCTGGTGATCGCGACCCTGCCGTTCGCGGCGCTGGGCGTCACCGGGTGCGACAACACGGAGTCCGGCGGCGAGGAGGGCGTCGAGCAGGAGGCCACCACCGGGACCGAGGAGACCGCCGGCACCCAGGAGACCGCCGAGAGCGAGGAGACCGCCGCCCCCGGGGCGACCATCGGCGAGGAGGAGAGCGCGCCGGAGGAGGAGAGCGCCACGGAGGGCGAGCTGCCCTACGAGGACGGCGGAGAGGAGGAGGGGCAGGGCGGGAACTGACCTCCCGGGCTCCAGCCCCGCTCCGTCCGGGCGCGGAGGTGCCGCAGCCGTCCTGATCGGCCGCCGCCCGGTCCAGCCCCACAAGAGGGGGCAGGGCCGGGCGTCGTGCTGCTGCGGGCACGGAAGACCCACCGGTGCGCCGCGGTGCCCCACGTCAGGCCGGGGTCGCGGGTCCGCCCCGCCGCGGCGCCGGCGGACGGTCACGGGTGCCCGGCGCCGTGGAGGGCGAGTCACGGACGGGCACACGGTTCCGGTCGGACGCCCTACGGGGTGAGGATGATGTCATCCCCGGCACGGGCGATCGGGGGGACTCCGGTCGAGGTCGTCCGCCGGGGCTGCTCGTCGGTCCGCGCCGCTCGTCCTGGCGGTCGTGCGCCGCGGACGGGCCGGACGCGAAAGGACCGCCGTGACCACGCCACTCGTTCCCGAACTGCCCGAGGTGCCCGGGACCGCGCGCAGCGCCCCCGACCGCGGGGCGGGGCGCCACCGAGCGCCCGACCGCACGATCGAGCGGGCCGCCGTGCTCGCCCTGCTGATGCTCCTCGGGCTGGCACTGGTCCTGGCCGCGGCCACCCGGGTCGCGCCGGTCGTGCCGCTGGTCACCGCCACGGCCCTGCTGCTCGTGGCCGTGGCCGCGCTCGGGCGGGACACCGCCTCCGACCGGCCCGCGCCGCCGGCCCGCCCGGCGGCGGACGGGACCACCTGCGGGCTCGAGGACCCCTCCGACGCCCTGCGCTGCCACCGGCCCGCCGGGCACCCCGGGGCCCACTACGACGAGCGGGCCGACCAGGCGTTCGAGGACACGCTCACCGCCCACATCGGCGACGCCGGGGCCTACTACCTCGACCGGCAGGGCCGCCCGGTGCCCATCGACGACGCCTTCTGAGGAACGCGTCCTGCCCGTCACGTGCCGGAGGACGCCCTCCCGGCGGGGTCGTGTCCGAATCGTGTCCGTCATCTTCCCGCCACGTGGCCGGTGCCCGCTGACCTGGGCCTACGTTGGGGATGTCGCACAGACACGGGGCTCGACGGGCGTCCGGGGGTGGACGCCGCGAGCCGGAACCAGTCGCGAAGCGGTCCCCGCTTCTCCACCGGATGGGACAGAACCATGAGAAGAACCACCAGGGCAGTCACGGCCGCCGTCTTCGCGGCAGGAGCCGGCCTCGTCGCCGCGGCGCCGGCGCAGGCGATGGAGATCTCCGACATCAGCGACGCCACGCGGATCGCCGAGGGGGCCGCCGTCCAGGGCACCTACAGGGTCTCCTGCACCGCGGGCACCAACGTCTTCGTCTCCCTGAGCGTGACCCAGCGGGTCTCCGAGGGGCGCATCGCCAACGGCAGCTATTTCGAGCAGTGGGCCTGTGAGGGCGGTGAGGTCGAGATGGACTACCAGGCCGTGGCCTTCAACATGGCCTTCGACGAGGGGCCGGCCGTCATCTCCGGGTTCATCCAGGAGTGCCAGGCCGAGTTCTGCGGGACCGGCACCAACCTGCCGCTGCAGGTCATCCAGATCACGGACTGATCGCGGCCCCGGCCCCGCCCCGCGCCCCACGTCGGCGGGGGGCGGGGCCGCTCGCCGAGCGCACTCCTGTCCCGCGGGGACGCACTCCCGTCCTGCCGGGCCCGGGGCCGGGAACTCTGCCCGAAAGTCCACTGACCGGCCCCCGCCCCGGACCTAGAGTCGGAGGCATCGACCGCGCCGCCGTTTCCCCCCGCCCCCCGCAGCTGACCGACGACCGCGCCGTGCCCGTCCTCCAGGAGGAGGTCCTCACGAGGCAGCCGGCGCGGGTCGACGCCGTGAGCGGGGCCGACCACGCCGTGCGGGGCTACCGCTCCGCCTTCCGGGACCTCGTGGAGCGGGCCGAACCGTGAGTGCCCCCGCCGTCGAGCTGCGCCGCCCGGAGGGCCGCCGGCACCTCCACCGGGAGCGGATCTGGGGCACCACGGTCACCGTCGACGTCCGTGCCGGGGAGGAGCCCCTGCCGGCCGAGCGCGTCGTGCAGCACGCCCTGGACGTGGCCGTGGCCAACATGGGCTGGGTCGACGCCGTCTTCTCCACCTACCGGCCCGACTCCCTGGTGAACGCGCTGCGGGCGGGCCTGCTCGACGAGCGCCGGCTCACCCGCTCGGACCCGGCGCAGGGGGCCCTGCTCGACGTGCTCCGGCGCTGCCGGGAGGGGCGGCAGCTGACCGAGGGCTGCTTCGACCCCTGGGCCGTGCGCGGCGGCTTCGACCCCTCCGGCTACGTCAAGGCCTGGGCCGCGGAGCGGCTGGCGGACGACCTGGTCCGCGCCGGCTGCGCGAACGTGTGCATCGACGCCGGCGGGGACGTGGTCACCCGCGGGCTCGCGGCGCCGGAGGAGCCCTGGGCGGTGGGCATCCGCCACCCGGACGACCCCGGCGCGGTCTCGTGGACCGTCCTGCCCGGCGACGGGGCGGTCTCGACCTCCGGGACCTACGAACGGCCCGCGCACATCGTCGACCCCCGCACCGGCCGGCCCGCGGCCGGGGCCCGCTCCGCGACCGTCGTGGGCCCGGACGCGCGCCTGGCCGGGGTCCTGGCCACGGCCCTCGTGGTGGCCGGCCGGGACGGGGCCCGCTGGTTCACCGGCCTGGAGGAGTGGTCCGCCTGGGTGGTGGACCCCGCCCCCGCGGACACCGCGTGGACGATCGGCCGGGACCGGCACCGGACCGGCACCGGACCGGCTGAGTCCCGCCGCGAGTCCCCCGGTCGCTAGGGTGGACGCGGTGAGCATCTCCCTCGACACCACTGCGACCACCGCCCCCGACACCGTCCGCTCCGGCATGGTCCGGGTCCGCGGGGCCTCCGAGCACAACCTGCGCCACGTGGACGTGGACATCCCCCGCGACGCGATCGTCGCCTTCACCGGCGTCTCCGGGTCCGGGAAGTCCTCCCTGGCCTTCGGCACCGTCTACGCCGAGGCCCAGCGGCGCTACCTCGAGTCCGTCGCGCCCTACGCCCGGCGCCTGATCCAGCAGGGGCACAACCCCGCCGTGGAGGAGATCACCGGGCTCCCGCCGGCCGTGGCCCTCCAGCAGCGGCGCGGGGCCCCCAGCTCCCGCTCCACGGTGGGCACCCTGACCACGCTGTCCAACTCGGTGCGCATGCTCTTCTCCCGGGCGGGCACCTACCCCGAGGGCGCCGCGGGCAGCCTGGACTCCGACGCCTTCTCGCCCAACACCGCCGCCGGCGCGTGTCCTGAGTGCTCCGGCCTGGGCACCGTGCACGACGTCACCGAGTCCTCCCTGGTCCCGGATCCCGGGCTGAGCATCCGCGAGGGCGCGGTGGCCGCCTGGCCCGGCGCGTGGCAGGGCAAGAACCTGCGGGACATCCTCGTGCACCTGGGCCACGACGTCGACGTCCCGTGGCGGGAGCTGCCCCGGGACGTCCGGGACTGGATCCTGTTCACCGAGGAGCAACCGGTCGTGGAGATCACCCCGCAGCGGGACCGCGTGGCCAAGCCCTACAAGGGCCGGTTCTGGAGCGCCCGCAGCCACGTCCTGCACACCCTGGCGGACTCCGCGAGCCCGCAGATGCGCGAGCGCGTCCTGCGCTTCGTGGCCACCGGCCCGTGCCGCGCGTGCGGGGGCGCCGGCCTGCGCCCGGAGGCGCTCGCCGTGACCTTCGGGGGCCGGACCATCGCCGAGCTCAACGGGGCGCCCCTGGCGGAGCTGGCCGAGGCGGTGCGCCCGACGGCCGTCCTGGAGGGGGCCGGGACCGCCTCGCGCGCGGTGACCTCCGGGGAGCGCAGCGAGGCCGCGGTCACCATCGCCCGGGACCTGCTCGCCCGGCTGGAGGTGCTGCTCGGCCTGGGCCTGGGCTACCTGAGCCTGGACCGGTCCACTCCCACGCTGTCCCCGGGGGAGATGCAGCGTCTGCGCATCGCCACCCAGCTGAGATCCGGGCTGTTCGGGGTGGTCTACGTGCTCGACGAGCCCTCCGCGGGCCTGCACCCGGCCGACGCCGAGCCGCTGCTGGCGGTGCTGGAGGAGCTGAAGGCCTCCGGGAACTCGGTGTTCGTGGTGGAGCACGACATGGCCGTGGTCCGCCGGGCCGACTGGGTCGTGGACGTGGGCCCGCAGGCCGGGGACCGCGGCGGTTCCGTGCTCTACAGCGGCCCCGTGCCGGGGCTGGCCGAGGTCCCGGCGTCCGTCACGCGCCCGTTCCTGTTCCCGGACGGGGAGGCCGCCGCGCCCCCGCCCGCCGCCCGCCGGCCCGAGCGCTGGCTGCGGCTGCGCGGGGTGAGCCGCCACAACCTCGTGGACCTGGACGTCGAGATCCCCCTGGGCGTGCTCACCGCCGTCACCGGGGTCTCCGGCTCGGGCAAGTCCACCCTGGTCAGCCAGGTCCTGGCCGAGACCGTGGGCCGGCACCTGCACGGCGGGGCGGGGCCCGCGGACGACCACGAGGCGACGCCCGCTCCGGGGGCGCGGGTGGGCTCCGTGGAGGGCCTGGAGCACCTGGACCGGCTGATCCGCGTGGACCAGCGGCCCATCGGCCGGACCCCGCGCTCCAACCTGGCCACCTACACCGGGCTCTTCGACGCGGTCCGCAAGCTCTACGCCGCCACCGACGAGGCCCGGGCCCGGGGCTACGGAGCCGGGCGGTTCTCCTTCAACGTGGCCGGCGGGCGGTGCGAGACCTGCCAGGGCGAGGGCTTCCTCGCCGTGGAGCTGCTGTTCCTGCCCGGCACCTACGGCCCGTGCCCCGACTGCCACGGCGCGCGCTACAACCCCGAGACGCTGGAGGTCACCCACCGGGGCCGGAGCATCGCCGACGTGCTGGGCATGCGGGTGGAGACGGCCGCGGAGTTCCTCGCCGACGTCCCGGCCGCCGCGCGCAGCCTGCGCGCCCTGCTCGACGTGGGCCTGGGGTACCTGCGGCTGGGCCAGCCGGCCACCGAGCTCTCCGGCGGCGAGGCCCAGCGGATCAAGCTGGCCACGGAGCTGCAGCGGGCCCGGCGCGGGCACACCCTCTACCTCCTGGACGAACCCACCACGGGGCTGCACCCGCAGGACGTGCAGGCGCTGCTGGGCCAGCTGAACCGGCTCGTGGACGCGGGCAACACCGTGGTGGTGGTGGAGCACGCCATGGACGTGGTGGCCCGGGCGGACCGGGTGATCGACATGGGTCCGTCCGGCGGCGAGGCCGGCGGGCGGATCCTCTGCGCCGGCACCCCCGCCGAGGTCGCGGCGTGCCCCTCGAGCCGCACCGCCCCCTACCTGACCGCCGCCCTCCGCTGACCCGCCCCTCCTCCTGCTGCGCCGAGGCTGCACGCAACCATCTGCGCCGAGGCCGCACGCAACGGCGACCGCGCGCGGGTGGGCGGCCGTGAGCCGCAACCTCGCGGGAACGGGGGGGCACGGGACAGCCCCCGCGCGCCGGGTGGCGGGCGGGGGCTGCGGGGGAGCGCTGCACGTCAGGGCTGCTGCTGGTCCTGGTCCCCGCCGCCCAGGAAGCCGCCGGCCTTCTCCTGCGCCTGGTCGACCTGGCCCTCGTACTTCCTGCCGGTGCGCTCGTCGACGGCGTCGCCGCCGCGGTCGATGCCCTGCTGCACCTTGTCCGGGTGCTGCTCCGCGAAGTCCTTCGCCTTGTCCGCGAATCCTCCCATGTCCACCATGGTCGTTCCCTTCGTCGTTCGGTTCCGGTGGGCGCCGCCCACCGGAGGGACTCTCCCATCCTGGTCCCCGGACGGGGCCCTGGCCACCCCGGGCCGGGATTGCGGCGGACGGCGACGCGTCCGTGCCCGGTCGCCGACACGGGCAACCTCGCGGGTCAGGGGGTCAGGGGCGGTGGCGGGTCGCGTGCAGGGTGCGCACCTCCGGGGCCAGGTCGGGGCACGGGCCGTCCACCGGCACGCCGGGGGCCACCTGGGAGATCGGCAGCGCCGCGACGGGGGCGGGCGGGGCGCCGAGCTCCTGCAGCCACCGGACCAGCTGCGCGGAGGAGGAGGCGTGGACGATGCGGCCCAGTCCCACCCAGGCGTGCGCGGCCGAGCACATGGGGCAGTGCTCCCCGGAGGTGTAGACCGTGGCGGAGGAGCGCTCCTCCGGGGCGAGGTGAGCGGCTGCCCAGCGGGCGATCTCGAACTCGGGATGCCGGGTGGCGTCACCGCCGGCCACCCGGTTGCGGTCCTCGAACAGCACCTCCCCCCGCGCCGAGACGAGCACCGAGCCGAACGGCTCGTCCCCGGCGTCGAGGGCCTCGCGGGCCAGTTCCACGCAGCGTCGCAGGTGTCCGCGGTCGGTCTCCGAGATGCTCATGGGTCCAGCCTACGATCGGGCGCGGCGGCTCACAGGAACACGCGGGCGGGCGGGCGCCGGCGGGAGAGGTCCCGGGCCACCGGGCGGTAGGCCAGGACGAGCAGCAGCAGGGCGACGGGCACCAGGAACAAGAATCCCGCGGCGAGGTAGCCGACCGTCCCGGTCACGCCGCCGAGGAAGAACAGGCCGACGAGCCCGCTCAGCACCCGCAGCTTCCTGCCGTCCCCCCGGACCGGTTCGGGCCCGGGCGTGCGGTTCGGGTAGAGCATCCTGCCGAGCTCGGTCGCGATGTCGGTGATCATCCCGGTGACGTGGGTGGTGCGCACGGGGATGTCGGCGACCTTGCTGATGAGTGCGTTCTGCATCCCCATGGTGAAGCACAGGACAGCGACGGGCACGAGGCCGCGGTGGTGCTCCTCGACGGCCTCGGCGCTCAGGCTGAACACCAGGATCAGGACGCCCTCGAAGGCGAGCACGTTCGCGAACCGGCACCCGAGCCCGCGCCGCCGGCCCCAGTTGAGGAGCAGCGCGCACCAGACGCCGCCGAGCACGAAAGCGCCCAGTCCGACGGCGCCCAGGGACAGGAGCTCCACGTCGCCGTCCACGAGGTGGTCGGCCATGGTCGCGGTCAGGCCGGTCATGTGGGAGGTGTAGAGCGCCACGGCCACGAAGCCGGCCGAGTTGAGCATGCCCGCGACGAGGATCAGCAGGCAGGCCAGGTGATGGTCGTAGCGGGGGCTCCGGCGGGGCCCCGAGACCCGGGACAGGTAGCCGGTGACGGGAGTGGCCATGGGTCCAGCCTAGGAACGGGGCGGCCCGGGGCCAGCAGACCATCAGCCAGAACAGGAGGTGTCCTCCGTCACGTCGGCGACCTCCTCGAGCACCTCCGTCACCACGGCGCGCGCCCGGGTCTCGGCCGTGGCGGCGTCCCCGGAGGCGACGGCGGCGGCCGTGGCCTCGTGGTCCTCGAGCGCCCCGGGAGCAGGCTCCCGCGGCATAAGTCCCAGCGCGGTCCGGCCGGAGAGCACCTCGGCGACCGTCCCGCCCAGGGCGGCCAGCATGGGGTTGCCGCTCGCCGCCAGGAGCAGCTCGTGGTACGCGATGTCGGTCGCCAGGTACTCCGGGTCCGTGCCGCGGTGGGCCTCGCCCAGCGCCTTGAGCCGGGCGGCCAGCTCCACGAGACGCCGGCGGGTGGACTCGTCCGCCCGCGCGGCGGCGAGCCGGGCCGCCACGGGCTCGATCGCCGCCCGCAGCTCGGTGAGGCTCAGCAGCTGGGCGTCCCGTCCGGGGCCGCCGAGCCGCCACCGGATCAGCCGGGGGTCGAACGGGTTCCAGTCCCCGGGCGGCCGCACGGTGACGCCCACGCGCCGCCGCGACTCCAGCATCCCCATGGACTCGAGCACCCGCACGACCTCGCGCACGAGGGTGCGGGAGACCCCGAACTCCTCCTCGAGCCCGGCGAGCGTCAGGACCGTGCCGGGTCCGCGGTCGCCCGAGGCGATGCTGCGGCCGAGCCGATCCAGCACTCCGCTGTGCTGCTCCACCCCGTGCATCCCGGCTCCGTCCCCCGTGCGGTGCCCGTGCTGCCCCCGCTGTTGCCAAAAGTATGATCTTTCTGTCAGCCTAGCGCGTGTCGTGGATCACGACGAGCACCCCCACGGCCTGCGCGCAGGCCCGAGAGCACGGAGACCCTCAGTGGAAGACTGGACACAGACCCTCGGTACCGCCCCGTTGCTGGGCATCGCCGCCGGCGCCATCGCGCTGATCCTGATCCTGGTGATCAGGTTCAAGATGCACGCGTTCCTGACCCTGATCCTCGTGGCGCTGCTGACGGCGTTCGCCACCGGCATCCCCACGGGGCTCGTCGTCGACACGGCCGTGGAGTCCTTCGGGGCCACCCTCGGCCCGGTGGCCCTGCTCATCGGCCTGGGCGCCATGCTCGGCAAGATGGTCGAGCACAGCGGCGGCGCCATGGCCCTCGCCGACAAGCTCGTCGACGTCTTCGGCGAGAAGCGGGCGCCCTTCGCGCTCGGCGTCGCCTCGCTGATCATGGGCTTCCCCATCTTCTTCGACGCCGGCCTGGTGGTCATGCTGCCGATCATCTTCGCCGTGGCCCGGCGCCTGGGCGGCACCAACGTGCTCCTCTACGGCATGCCCGCCGCCGCCGCGTTCTCCGTGATGCACGTCTTCGTCCCGCCGCACCCGGGTCCCGTGGCCGCCACCGAGCTCTACGGCGCCGACCTCGGCCTGGTCCTGCTCCTCGGCCTGCTGCTGGCCTTCCCGCTCTGGTACGTCTCCGGCTACATCTGGGGCAAGCGCGTGGGCACCAAGTACGTCCTTCCCGTGCCCGGGTTCTTCGGGGACATCGACGACGACCAGCCGAAGAACCCGCCGAAGGTCGGCACGATCATCGCCATGCTGCTCCTGCCCCTGGTGCTCATCTTCATGAACACGGGCCTCAACTTCCTGCGGTCGGCGGGCGTCGTGTCGGAGGACGCCACCTGGGTGCAGTTCCTCTCGGCGCTGGGCGAGTCCCCGGTGGCCCTGCTGATCTCCGTCCTCGTGGCCACCTTCGTGCTCGGCACCCGGCGCGGGGAGCACGGCACCGCCCTGGAGAAGGTGCTGGACTCCTCGCTGGGCCCGGTCGCCTCGGTCATCCTCATCACCGGCGCCGGCGGCATGTTCGGCGGCATCCTGCGGGCCTCCGGCATCGGCGACGCCCTGGCGTCCTCCCTCGAGGGCATCGGCCTGCCGGTGATCTTCGCCGCCTACATCATCGCCGTCGTCCTGCGCCTGGCCCAGGGATCGGCCACCGTGGCCCTCGTCACCGCCGCCGGGCTCATGGCCCCGGCCGTGGCCGCCGGGGACTTCAGCCCGGTGCAGATCGCCGCGATCACCCTGGCCACCGCCGCCGGGTCCGTGTTCGCCAGCCACGTCAACGACTCGGGCTTCTGGCTCGTCGGCCGGCTCATGGGCATGGACGTCAAGACCACGCTGAAGACGTGGACCGTCCAGCAGGCCATCGAGTCCGTCCTCGGCTTCGTCATCGTCCTCGCCATCTTCTACGTGGCCTGAGGCAGCGATGAACAGCATCTTCGACATCACCGGCCGGCTCGCCCTCGTCACCGGGTCCTCCCGGGGACTGGGACGGGCCCTGGCCGCAGGCCTCGCCGAGGCGGGCGCCCGCGTGGTCCTGCACGGGCGCGACGACGAGGCCCTCGCCCGGGTGCGCGACGAGATCGCCGGCCGCACGGGCACGGCGCCGGCCACGGCCGCCTTCGACCTCACCGACGCCGACGCCGTGCGGTCGGGGATCGAGGCGGTGGTGGCCGAGCACGGCGTGCCGGACATCCTGGTCAACAACGCCGGGATCCAGCGCCGCGCCCCGTTCGCCGAGTTCACCGCCCAGGACTGGGAGGACATCGTCGCGGCGAACCTCTCCAGCGCCTTCCACGTCTCCCGCGCCGTGGTCCCCGGGATGCAGGAGCGGGGCTCCGGGAAGATCGTCAACATCGCCTCGGTGCAGTCCGTGCTCGCCCGGCAGACCATCGCCCCGTACTCGGCGACCAAGGGCGGGGTGGTCATGCTCACCAAGGGGATGGCCGCCGACCTGGCCCGCTACAACATCCAGGTCAACGCGCTCTCCCCCGGCTACTTCGCCACGGAGATGAACCAGGCCCTCGTCGAGGACGAGGCGTTCAACGCGTGGGTGGTCGAGCGCACCCCGGCCCGGCGCTGGGGGCGCGTCGAGGAGCTCGTGGGCACGCTGATCTACCTGTGCTCGGACGCCTCCAGCTTCGTGTCCGGGCACAACGTCCTGGTCGACGGCGGCATGACCTCCGTCGTCTGACCCGAAACCCCCAGCCACCGATCCGGAAGTCCCGGTCGATCCGGAAGTCCCAGGAAGAGAACCCATGAGAGCCATCGTCATCCACGGCAAGCAGGACCTGCGCGTCGAGGAGCTGCCCACCCCGGAACCCGCCGCGGGGCAGCTCCGGCTCCGGATCGCCTACGGCGGGGTGTGCGGGTCCGACCTGCACTACTGGGCCGAGGGCGCCAACGGGGAGTACGTGGTCCGGGAGCCGCTCGTGCCCGGCCACGAGGTCTCCGGGACGGTGGACCTGGACCCTGCCGGCGAGCTCGCGCCGGGCACCCCGGTGACGGTGCACCCGGCCACGTTCGGCACCCCTGAGCCAGGGATCGAGGACCGGCGTCACCTGTGGCCGGGCGGGGCCTACCTGGGCAGCGCCGCCACCCGCCCGCACACCCAGGGCGGGATGAGCGAGTACCTGCTGGTGCGCCGGGACATGGTCCGGGTGCTCCCGGAGGGCCTCCCGCTGCGCCGGGCGGCCCTGGCCGAGCCGCTGGCCGTGGCGCTGCACGGGCTGACCGTGGCCGGGGACGTGGCCGGCCGGCGCGTGCTGGTCTCGGGGTCCGGGCCCATCGGGCTGCTCACCGCGGCCGCCGCCCTGGCCCGCGGCGCGGCCGAGGTCGTGGCCACCGACGTCCTCGAGGGCCCGCTGGAGCGGGCCCGGGCACTGGGTGTGCACGGCACGGTCCGCATCGGGGCGGACCCGCTCCCGGCCGAGGCCTTCGACGTGGTGCTGGAGTGCTCCGGGGTGCCCGCGGCCGTGAGCCCCGCGCTGGCGGCCGCGCGCCGGGGGGCCGTGGTCGTCCAGGTGGGGATGGTGCCGAACGAGGCCCGGCCCGTGAACCTGGCCCCGCTGGTGTCCAAGGAGCTCCAGCTGCGCGGCTCGTTCCGCTTCGACGACGAGATCGACGAGGCGATCGAGCTGCTCGCCGCCCACCCCGGGATCGAGGGCGTCGTCACGCACGAGATCCCGGCCCAGCGGGCCCTGGAGGCCTTCGCCGCGGCCCGGGACTCCGCGGCCTCCGGCAAGGTGCTCGTGTCCTTCGGCGAGGAGACCCGCTGATGACCGGTCCGCACGCGGACCCCGCTGCCGGCCCGGTGGTGCTCGGGGTCGACATCGGCACCACGAGCACCAAGACGGTCGCGTTCGCGGTGGGCGGCGAGCAGCTCGCCTCCGCCTCGGCGGGCTATCCGCTGGAGGAGCCGCACGGCGGCCACGCCGTGCAGGACCCGCAGCTGATCCTGCGCGCCGTCCTGGACACGGTGCGCGCCGTGGTCGAGGAGGTCGGGGCCGAGCGCGTGGCCGGGCTGTCCTTCAGCTCCGCGATGCACGGCCTGCTCGGTCTCTCGCCCGAGGGGGAGCCGCTCACCCCGCTCGTGACCTGGGCCGACACCCGGGCCAGTGCGCAGGCGGAGCGGCTGCGCGCCGGCGTGGGCGGGCTCGCGCTGCACCGGCGCACGGGCACCCCCGTGCACCCGATGTCACCGCTGCCCAAGCTCGTGTGGTTCCACGAGCAGGAGCCGAAGCTGTGCGAGCGGGTCGCCTTCTGGGCCGGCATCAAGGAGTTCGTGCTGCTGCGGCTGTGCAACGCCCTCGTGGTGGACCACTCGGTGGCCTCCGCCACGGGACTGATGAACATCCACGAGCTGGCCTGGGACGACGAGGCCCTGGCCCTGGCCGGGATCCTGCCCGAGCAGCTGCCCGAGCTCGTGCCCACCACCACCGTCCTGCCCGGGCTCACGGACGGGGCCGCCCGGGCCACCGGGCTGCCCGCGAGCACGCCGGTGGTGGTCGGCGCCAGCGACGGACCCCTCGCGAACCTGGGGCTGGGGGCGGTGCGGCCCGGGGTGGCGGCCTGCTCGATCGGCACGAGCGGCGCCCTGCGCGTCGTCGTCGACCGTCCCGTGGTGGACCCGTTGGGCCGGGTCTTCTGCTACGCCCTCACCCCCGGCCGCTGGGTGGTGGGCGGTGCCATCAACAACGGCGGCGTGGTCCTGGGCTGGGCGGGCGACGCCCTCGCCCCGGACCTCGGCGAGGACTCCCAGGAGGCCCTGTGCGCGCTGGCCGAGAGCGTGCCCGCCGGCTCGGGCGGGCTGCTCATGCTGCCCTACCTGCTGAGCGAGCGCGCCCCGCACTGGAGCTCCCTGCCCCGGGGCGCCTACGTGGGGCTCACGCGCGCGCACGGGCGGGCGCACCTGGTGCGCGCGGCCCTGGAGGGGGTGTGCCAGCAGCTGGGCCTGGTCCTGCAGTCGATGCGCTCGGCCGGCCTGGCGGTGGAGCAGGTCCGGGCCACGGGCGGGTTCGCCCGCAGCCCCCTGTGGCGGCAGATGCTCGCCGACGTGCTGGGCACGGACATCTCCTTCGCGTCCGGGCACGAGGGGTCCGGCTTCGGCGCGGCGCTGCTCGGGATGCAGGCGCTGGGGCTCATCGAGTCGATCGACGTGGCCGCGGACCTCGTGGAGGTGGACTCCACCCTGCGCCCCGACCCGGCCGACGCCGCGGTCCACGCGTCCCTGCAGCCGGTCTTCGAGCAGCTGTACGAGGCTCTCGTGCCGACCTTCACGTCCTTGCGGCGCCTGGCCCCCGCCCTGCCGCTGGAGCGGGACTGACCGCCGCCCGGCAGGAGTATGCCTTCCGGGGCATGTGCGGCGCCGGGAGTCCGACGGGGCCGGCCACAGGTGCTGGCCAGCGCGGCACCAGCTCTGCATGATGGAGTCGTGACAGCACCGCCGCGGACTCGCGGCGGTGACCGCTCTCGGAAGGAGACGTCATGGTGAACTTCAAGGGGCTCACGGCGAAGGCCAAGCAGCTCGCGCAGCGCAACCCGGACAAGGTGAACAAGGTCCTGGACCAGGCCGGGAACTTCGTGGACAAGCGCACCGGCCGGAAGTACGAGCGGCACGTGGACTCGGTCCAGCAGAAGGCCCGGGACTACCTCGGCGGCCACCGCGCCGCCGGGGGGAGCACGCCGGACGACCGGTCCCCGGGTGCCCGGCCGGGCGGAACGGACCGGCTCGGTGGGACGGACCGGCCCGGCGAGGGCCCGGAGGGGATCCGCCCGGACCGCGACCCCCGCGGCTGAGCAGCCGGAGACGCAGCAGCCTGCACCGCAGCAGCGCACGCCGCGGCAGCACACGTGCTGATCGGTGCACGGCCGGGGCCGCCCGGCACGAACGAAGGCCCCGGTCCGCCGGGAGAGGCGGGCCGGGGCCGTCGGACCACCCGCGCAGGGGACGCCGATGGTCCGGGAGAACGCGGGGGGATGTTCTCAGGACATCACGTTACACATTCGTTATCCCTCGCACCAGGCGCGCCGGTGGCCGACCGGGGTCCGGGCCGGTCAGCCGGCCAGGAAGTCCAGCAGGGCCTCGTTCACCTCGGGGGCGTGCGTCCAGAGCATGCCGTGCGGGGCGCCCTCGATCTCGACGTAGCGCGCCTCCGGCAGCGCCTTGGTGAACTGCCGCCCGGTGGCGTCGATCGGCAGGATGTTGTCCGCGGTGCCGTGCACGATCAGGGCCGGGACGTCGATCCGGGGGATGTCGGCGCGGAAGTCGGTCAGCCAGGTGGGCTGCGCGGCCACGGAGGCCACGGCGCCCGAGCGGAACGCGATGTCCTTGCTGGCGTCGACGAGCTCCTGGCTGAGCCGCTCCGTGCCGAGGAAGGTGTCGGCGTTGTAGAAGTTGCCGAAGAACTCGGTGAAGAACGCGTACCGGTCCGCGGTCACGGCCGCGGCGAGCCCGTCGAAGACGTCCTGGGGCACGCCCGTGGGGTTGTCGTCCGTCTGCAGCAGGTAGGGCTCCAGCGAGCCGAGGAAGACCGCCTTGGCCACCCGGGAGGAGCCGTAGGTGCTGAGGTAGCGGGCCACCTCGCCGGTGCCCATGGAGAAGCCCACCAGCACGGCGTCCTGCAGGTCGAGGCGGTTCAGCACGGCGTTCAGGTCCGCGGCGAAGGTGTCGTAGTCGTAGCCGGTGGTGGGCTTGCTGGAGCTGCCGAAGCCGCGGCGGTCGTAGGTGATCACGCGGTGACCGGCCTCGAGCAGGGCCACGGTCTGCTTCTCCCAGGACGACCCGTCCAGCGGATAGCCGTGGATCAGCACCACGGGCTGACCGCTGCCGTGGTCCTCGTAGTACAGCTCGATGTCGGTGCTGTTCTCGGTGCCGACGCTGATGTAACCCATGGACGATCTTCCTCTCGGTCGTTCGGACAATCGGGCGGGAACGGTCGCCCCCGCCGGTTCGAGTCTAGGGAACCACCGCTCTCGACGGTCGTTCCCGTGTGCCGGCACTGGCGAGGCCGCGGGGCAGGCGCGCCGGGCCGCGGAAGTGCTCATCGGTGCGGTGCTGCCCGCGGGCCCGGCCGGCGGCGAGGCGGCTCAGGACACCAGGGACGCGTAGACGACGTAGTTGTCGTCGAACTCGCCGGTGGCCGGGTCGTAGCCGTCGCAGGTGATCAGCCGCAGCTCGGCGGCCTCCGTGTTGCCGTAGACCTCCAGGGTGGGGAAGTCGTCCTTGCCGTACTGCTCCCCGCGGTCGACGGCGAAGACCGCGGTGGAACCGTCCGCCCGGGCGACCTCGATCCTGTCCCCGGGGACAAGGCGACGCAGGTCCGCGAAGACCCCCGGCCCTCCGCCCGTGGCGTTCACGTGCCCCAGCAGCACGGCCGGGCCGCGCTCGCCGGGGGTGGGGGAGCCGGTGTACCAGCTCGCCGGGGACCCGGGGCCCTCGGGCGGGACCTCGAGGGACCCGTCCTCCCGCAGACCCAGGTGCAGCAGCTCGGAGCGGGTGCCGGTGGACGGCACGGTCAGGGAGACGGGCTCGGAGGCGTCCAGGACCGCGGGGCGGTCCCGGGGCGCGGCGGTCGGCGTCGCGCGTGCGGCCGACGGTGTCCCCGTGGGCGACGGCGCGGCCGTGGGAAAGGACGTGGCGGACGACGTGGCGGACGACGTGGGCGAGGACCCCGTCGAGGGCGTCCCGGGGGTGGTGCTCGAGGCCGCCGAGGACGTGCTGCCGGAGGCTGCCGAGGGCCCGTCGCCGGAGCCGGCGGCGCAGCCCGTGGCGAGCAGGACGGCGGCCGCCGCGGAGGCCAGCAGGCCCCCGCGGCGGCCGGTGGCCGATCCCGTCATGACAGGAACCGTCCCGCGGGATCAGGCCCGGGCGGCGCGCCGGCGCAGGGCCCAGGCGCCGCCGGCCACGGCCGCCAGGAGGCCACCGCCCAGCGCCACGGTCTCGGCGCCGGAGCCGGTCTCCTGGGTCACGCCGGTGTCGGCGCCGCCCTCGGGCATCGCGCCCATCTGGGAGGCCGTCAGCGTGCCGCAGGCCGCCGGCAGGGTCGCGGCCGCGGGCAGGGACGGGTCGAGGTCGCTCATCTTCTCCGCGGCGGCGGCCGGCATCTTGGCCGGGTCCACACCGTGGACGACCACGACCGCGGTGCCGCTCTGCAGGGCCTCGGCGGTCGCCGCGTCCAGCTCGAAGGTCCGCTCGTAGGTGTAGGCGGACCCGCCCGGGAAGCGGTCCACGGCGAGGCCGGAGTCGGGGCTGGTGTCGCCCTCGAGGGTCAGCGAGGTGCCGATCATGCCGTAGGAGGGGTGGCCCTCGGTGGTGTTGACCACGCCGTCGCCGTCGGCGTCGGCCTCGGGGCCGGGGCAGGTGCCCTGGCCGTGGATGTGGATGTGCTGGGCGTGCGGGAACGGCCCGTCCATGAAGGTCTCGGCCGCGCCGGTGACGTTCATCGTGACGGTGGCCTCGGTGCCGTGGACGTCGACCATGACGTCACCGGTGGTGCCGGAGTTGTTCAGGGTGCTCAGGGTGGCCTGGGAGGACCACGTGTCCTCCGCGTGGGCGGAGGCGGGGGCAGCGGCCAGGGTGAGGGCGCCGAGGGCCAGGGTGGGGACTGCGAGGAACGTGGACTTGCGCATCAGTTTCTCCTGTGTCGTACCGGGGTTCGTGCCGTGTGCGCACATCTCGATGTGTGCACAGGGGGTTCGGCACCGTGGCGCTCCCGGATGGGTGCGGCCGCAAAGTTTTTTCCGGCGCCCAGAACCGGCGCCCCCGATCCGTCGGATTGCGCCGCGGACCCATCCGCGGCGCGTCCGGTGACGAACACCTGGCATGGAAGGACAGCGTGTGTCGACAGCGCGGCACCGGCCCGATGTGGCAGTCTGCGGTACAGGACTGTCCTCGCCCGGGTGGCGTGCGAGGCGTTGCCCCCCGAGTGAACAGCGAGATCGCGTGAGTGAAGGACCGACCGGCCGCGGCTGCGGCGCGGGGACCCAGTCCCGTTCCTCCGGCGGGACCGACGACCTGGCCGAGCTGCTGCGGCGCAGCGCCGCCGGGGACGAGGCCGCCTTCGCCCAGCTGTACGACGCCACGTGCACGAAGCTGTTCGGGCTCGTGGTGCGGCTGACCCGCTCCCCGGAGCTGGCCGCCGAGGTGGTCCAGGAGGTCTACCTGATGGCCTGGCAGCAGGCGGAGCGCTTCGATCCGCAGCGCGGCACCGTGCTGGCCTGGCTGTGCACCATGGCCCACCGGCGCGCGGTGGACCGGATCCGGCAGAGCCAGCGGGAACGCGTCCGGGACGAGCAGTACGAGCTCCGCCAGGCGGGATCGCCCGCCGACGAGACCTGGGGCGAGGTCGAGCAGTCCCTGGACACCGAGGAGGTCCGCGCGGGGCTGGGATCCCTGAGCGAGCTCCAGCGCGAGGCCGTCTGCCTGGTGTACTACCGGGGCTACAGCCACCGACAGGTCGCCGAGCACCTGGCCGTCCCACTGGGCACGGCGAAGGCGCGGATCAGGGACGGGCTCAACAACCTACGCTCAGCATTGGGGGTGCAGCGGTGAACGACATGCAGGAGGACAACTGGTCCGAGGACGTCCACGGGGACGCGGCGCTCTACGCCGTGGACGCGCTCGAGCCCGAGGAGCGCGCCGCGTTCGAGGAGCACCTCCGGGACTGCGCGGCGTGCCGCGCCGAGGTGGACTCGTTCGGCGAGGTGGGCGCGGCCCTGGCCTCGGCGGTGGCCCAGGACCCGCCGCCTGCGCTGCGCGGGAACATCCTCGCCGCCATCCACGGGACCCGGTCCGGGGCACCCGCCGGGACCCCGGTCCCGTCGCCCGCCGCGACGCCGAGCGCCGCGCCCCCCGGGAGCTCGGCGGACCCGGGACCCGGTGCGGACGTCGTCTCCCTGGCGGAGCGCCGGCGGCCCCGGCGGCAGCGGCTGGCCGCCGCGGCGGCGGCCGCGGTGCTCCTGCCCGGTGCCGCCCTGGGCGGCTGGGCGATCGGGACGCAGACGGAGCAGCGCGAGCAGCAGCAGCTCGCCGCGCAGGAACAGGACCGGCAGGCCCGCCTGCTGGCCGCCGCCGACGTCGCGACCCACCGGCTGGAGGTCGACGGGAGCGCCGCGACCCTCGTGGTCTCCGAGCAGGAGGACGCGGCCATGCTCGTGGCCGCCGACCTCCCGGCCCCGGAGGAGGGACGCGAGTACCAGCTGTGGCTGATGCAGGACGGCTCCCCGGTGCCGGACGCGCACTTCGGCGGCGGGCAGGTGCAGGTGTGGCTGGAGGGGGACGTCGACCGCGCCGGCGCGGTGGCCATGACGGTCGAGCCTGCCGGCGGCTCCGAGACGCCCACGCTGCCGGTCCTGGCCGCCGTGGAGGTCTGACCGAGCACGGAGGAGGGGGCCGGGCTCGCGGTCGTCGGCCGCGGCCCGTGCGGCGGTGGTCACGGCCGCGGTCGCCGCGATGGTCACGGCCGTGGCCGGCGCCGTCGTCGCAATCCCGCGGCGAGGTCGTGCCCCCGTCCGCCCCCTGCCATCATGAGGCCATGACCGAGGCAGACCTTCCCGCGGACGCGGTGCGCACCGGCGTGTGGGCCACGCTCGGCGACGCCCGCACCACGCTCGCGCTCGAGCGCGCCGGCTTCGACTGGGTCGGCGTCGACGCCCAGCACGGACACTTCGACGACGCCGCCCTCCGCGGCCTCTTCGCCCTGCGGCACGAGGCGGCGGCCCCGGTGCTGGTCCGGGTCGCCGCGAACGACCCCACGGCGATCGGCCGGGCCCTCGACGCCGGGGCGGACGGCGTGATCATCCCGCTGGTCCAGGACGCGGAGCAGGCCGAGGCCGCCGTGGCCGCGGCGCACTACCCGCCACGGGGCGCCCGCAGCTGGGGCCCGCTGCCGGGGAGCCGGGACTCCACCGGGGGAGCGGCGTCGACGCCGCGCCCCCGGTGCGCGGTGATGGTCGAGACGGCCCGGGCCGTGTCCGCGGTGGAGGAGATCGCCGCCACCCCGGACCTGGACATGGTCTTCGTGGGGCCCTTCGACCTCTCCCTCGCGCTGGGCCGGGACGTCGACGACCTGCTCGCGGACACCGCGGAGGACGCGCCCCTGCCGGTGATCGTGCGCGCGTGCCGGGCGGCCGGTGTGCTGCCGGGCGCGTTCGCCGGGTCCCCGGAGCGCGCGGCCGCGCTGCGCGGGCAGGGCTTCTCCTGGATCGCGGTGACGACCGACTCGGGTGTCCTGCACCTGGGCAGCGCGGCGGCGCGCGCCGGGCTGACGCCCCCGGCATGACCTCCCGGTCGGCCGGACGGCGCCCCCATCCCCTGCGGTGGGTGCTGTCCCGTGCGATGGTCCGCAGCTGGCTGCACTCGTTCCGGACCAGCCGCAGCGCGCTGTACTTCCGGGCGCGCAACCGCTTCGCGACGACGCCCGTGCGGGGGGACGCCCCCGTCGTCGTCAGCCTCACCTCCTACGGGAGCCGGATCCGCACGGTGCACCTGGCCGTCGAGTCGATGGCGCACGGGACCGTGCGCCCGCGGCGGCTGATCCTGTGGCTGGAGGACCCCGCCGTGGTGGCCGATCCCCCCGCACCGCTGGCGCGGCTGGTGCGCCGCGGCCTCGAGATCCGCGCCACCGAGGACTGGGGCCCCCACAAGAAGTACTACCCCTACGTGCGGTCCGAGGCCCGGCACGAGTTGCCCCTGGTCATCGCCGACGACGACGTCCTCTACGGCGAGACGTGGCTGGAGGAGCTGCTGGCCGTCCACGAGCGGCACCCCGGAGACGTGGTGGCGCACCGGGCGCACCGCATGCGCCTGCAGGCGGGGCGGATCCAGCCGTACGCCACCTGGGTGCCCGGCGCCCCCGCGAGAGCCTCGCTGCAGACCTTCGCCACGGGCACCTCCGGTGTGCTCTACCCGCCGCACCTGCTCGACGCCCTGCGCGAGGCCGGGAGCGGGTTCACGGCGTGCGCGCCCCGGGCCGACGACGTGTGGCTGCACGCCGTCGCCCTGCGCCACGGCGTGGGCACCCGGCCGGTGCACGACGGCCGCACCACGTACCGGCCCATTCCCCGGCTCGTCATCCGAGGTCTCAAGACGACCAATGTGCTCCGCGGAGGCAACGACATGCAGATCGCGGCGACGTATTCCGCCTCGGACGTGGAAGAGTTGGAACGTGCACGGGCGGCCGAGGGCCCCTGAGCACACGGACGGGCGGTTCCCCCGCCTCCCGCCCACCGGCCGTCCCCCCACGGCCACCGACTGCGCTCCCATCCCCCCAGGAGTAACCATGCCGAACGACCCCCACCGACCGGACCCGCTGGACTGCACCTCCGCGGACACCGCCCCCCGGGCGGCACAGCACTCGATCGTCTTCGACTCGCCGGCCGAGCTGGCGGCCTACACGCGGCACGACCGCCTGACGGCCACCGGCCCCCTCCTGCTCGCCCGCCGCGGCGGCTACCACCCCGACGGCCCCTGGCCGTGCTCCGCCCTCGAGTCGGCCCAGAACGTCCTGGCCACCCGGCCGCGGACGATGATCGAGATCGATCTGCGCAGCACCGTGGACGGCCGGTGCGTCGTCCTGCACGAGCCCGTCATGGGGCACGGGAGCACCGGCGTCGGGCCGGTGAGCGAGCAGTCGGCCGACTACGTGCTGAGCCAGCACCTGATGGACAACTACGGGGAGGTCACCCGCTGCCCGGTGCGGGAGGCCGGCGAGTTCCTCACCTGGGCCGTGCTGGCCGGGGCGGTCCTGTGGCTGGACGTGCACCACGTGGCGCCCGAGGCCGTCGTCGAGCTCGTCCGCACCCACCGCGCCGAGAGCCAGGTGGTGGTGGGCGTGCACGGGTTGACGCAGCTGGCCGTCTACCGCCGGATCGCCCCGGACCTCGTCTACTTCGTGCCCACCCACCCGGACGGGCTCGCCACGGCCGAGGACATCCGGCGCGAGGTGCCCGACATCGGGCGGGTCGTCGGCTTCGCCGGCCACTACGTCCCGGACATGGAGACGAGCCTGCGGATGCGCGGGTGGAACGTGCCGATGCGCCTGGAGCTGCACCGCTACGACGAGAACCTGCCCGCCGACGCCCTGGATCCGCACTACTACCGCCGCGCGGTGGAGACCGGCTTCGGCATCCTCTCCACCTGCCACTACCGCGAGGCGGCGGACCTCCTCGGCCTGCCGGGGTGGGCGCCGACGTCCGGGAGTCGGCACGGCCGGGGGCTGAGCCGGCACTGAGCGCCGCGCCCGCCGGGCCCGTCCCTAGACTCGCGGCATGACCTGGAACGCCGTGGCTCTCCCGACGCTGCTGGGACTCACCCTGCTCATGGCCCTCACCACCGCGGTGCTCGCCTCCCGCGGCGTGCCCCGGTGGTCCGCGCCCGGGCTCGCGGTGCTGCGCGCCGCCGCGCAGCTGGCCGCCCTGAGCCTGGTGCTCTCCACGGTCATCGAGCGACTGACATGGGTGGCGGCGGCCCTCGGCGTGATGCTCGTGGCGGCGGTGCTCACCGCGGGCCGTCGGCTGCGGGCGGACCGGTGGTCGATGCTGTGGCTGGCCGTGGCCATGCTGCTTGCCGCCGGGACCACCCTGGCGATCGTGTTCCTCACCGGGGCGATCACCATGGCACCGCAGAACCTGCTGGCCGTGGGGGGCATCGTCATCGGGAACACGATGAGCGTCGCCACGCTCACGGGCCGGAGGTTCCGCGCGGACGTGGTCGAGCGGCGCGAGGAGGTCGAGGCCTGGCTGGCGATCGGCGCCACGCCGCGGCAGTCCACGCTCGAGATCGCCCGGCTCGCCGTGCTCGAGGCCCTCGTGCCCTCGGTGGACCAGACCCGGACCACCGGGATGGTCGTGCTGCCCGGAGCGTTCGTGGGCGCCGTGTTCGCCGGGGCCTCACCGCTGGAGGCCGGGCGGTTCCAGCTCGTGGTCCTGGCCGGGATCCTGACGGCGGGCTCCCTCGTGGCCGTGGCCCTGGTCGAGGTGCTGGGCCGGGCCAGGACGGTGCCCACCGCCTGACCCCGGCACCCCCGTGACCGGGCACGCGCAGGGCGCCCCCGGTCACGGGGGCGCCCTGCGCTCCGGGGCCGGGTGTCAGTCGTCCCCGGGGGCGTCCTCGGGTGCCTCGCCCTCGGCCTGGGAGGGCTTGTTGCCGGCCGGGTCGACGGCCGACTCCACGTCCTGGTCCTCGGGGACGTCCCCCTCGGCCTGGGACGGCTTGTTCTCGGCGGGGTCCGGGGTCTGCGTCATGACGGTCCTTCTTCCTCAGCAGGGTGATGGTCCGGTGCCACGCTACGCCCGCGCCCGGAGCGCCGACAAGGGGAGCGCGTCGCTACCCCGCCCGGCCGGTGACGACCGCGGCGAACAGCGAGGCCGGGATGAGCCCGACCCGGTGGGCGCGCTCCACCGCGGCGAACCCGTCGGGGATCTGCTCGTAGGGGAAGTGGATGAGGTCGGCGGCGAGCTCCCAGTGGTCGATCATCCCGCCGGCGTAGAGCTGGCAGATCGCCCAGGGGGTGTCCGCGGAGAAGCTCGGCTCGTCGGGCAGCACGTACTCGTCGGCGGGGACCCGCCAGGCCTCGAGGTCGTCCAGGGCCGCCGCGAGCTCCTCGAGGGTGTCGTAGTGCCCCGAGCGGTCGGGGTCCACGGTCCCGTTCGGGTTGGCGAGCTCGACGTCGTAGCCGCCCTCCGCCGCGGCGAACACGGACGTGGGCCCGGGCTCGCCGCCCACCCCGGCGTCCAGCGGCAGCTGGGACGGCAGCCACTCCCAGCCGTCGCCGAGCTGGTCCATCTCCAGGTCCCGGTAGGCCACCCAGCCGCGGGAGACCAGCAGCTCGTGGGCGTCGTCGTCCCACGTGCCCTGCGGGGTGCCCTCGATCTCCACGCCGCGGGCGCCGGCCGCGGCGTGGAACTCCCGCCGCTGCTGCTTCTTCTTGGCGGCGGCCTTCTTGCGGGCCTTGCTCTTGGGCACGGGACTCTCCTGGCGGTCGGGGACCGGCGACGGTCCTGCGGGGGCGTGCTCCCATGATGACCCACCCGGCCCGGACCGTGCGCGGGCGTTCCGCCCGTCCCCGCCCGCCGCTAGTCTGGCCGGGACCGCCCGCCCCGTTCCCGACCGTGAAGGACATCCCATGACGTCTCCCCGGACCGACCCCTCGACGAACGGCCCCGTGCGCTACGCGGTGGTCGGCCTCGGCCAGATCTCCCAGCAGGCGTTCCTGCCCGCCATCGCCCGGACCGGCAACTCCGTGCTGGCCGCCCTGGTCACCGGCACCCCGGGAAAGGCCCGGGAGCTCGCCGCCGAGTACGGCGTGCCCGCGTACTCCTACGAGGACTACCCGGCGCTGCTGGCCTCCGGGGACGTGGACGCCGTGTACGTGGCCACGCCCGTGTTCCGGCACCGGGAGTTCGCCGAGCCGGCCCTCGAGGCGGGCATCCACGTGCTGGTCGAGAAGCCGATGGAGACCTCCGTGGCGGACTGCCGGGCGATGATCGACGCCGCGGCGCGCGGCGGGGCCCGGCTCATGGTCGCCTACCGGCTGCACCACGAGCCGGGCACCCTCGAGCTGATCACCCGGGTCCGGGACGAGGCCCTGGTGGGCGAGCCCCGTCTGTTCACCGCGGTGTTCGCCCAGGACATCGACGAGGCCAACCACCGCGGCCACTCGGGGTTCTGGGGCGGGCCGATCCCGGACATGGGCAGCTACCCGCTCAACGCGGTGCGCAACCTGTTCGCGGCCGAGCCGGTCGAGGTGCACGCGATGGGCGTGCGGACGTCGGGCCGGGGCTTCGACTTCGACGACACCGTGGCGGTGACCCTGCGCTTCCCCGGGGAGCGGCTGGCGCAGTTCACCGTCAGCTACGCCACCGAGGCCACCGAGCAGTTCACCGTGGTGGGCACCGGTGGGGCGCTGGCGGCCCAGCCGTGCTTCGGCTTCGGCCCCGAGGTGGGCATCAGCTACACCGTGACCCGCGACGGCCGGACCGAGACCCGCACCCACGACCCGGTGGAGCAGTTCGCGGGCCAGACCGACTACTTCTCGGCGTGCATCCTGACCGGCGCCGCGCCCGAGGCCGACGGGGAGGAGGGGCTGCTGGACATCCGCGTGCACGAGGCGGTGCTCGCCTCCCTCGAGACGGGCCGGCCGGTGCGCCTGGAGCCGGCGGACCGGGCCGTGCGCCCCTCCGCGGACCAGGTGCGCACCCTGCCGCCCGTGGCGGAGCCCGACGACGACGAGCTCGTGGCCCAGCTGCCGCAGAACGGCTGAGGGCCCGGTGACGCAGGCACCGACCAGCGCGGAGGTGGTCCGCGAGCTCTTCGACGCCTACCTCGTACAGGACGAGGAGCGGGCGCGGGAGCTCGTCGGCGACGGGTTCCGGTTCACGTCCCCGCAGGACGACCACATCGACCGGGACGCCTACTTCGCACGCTGCTTCCCGACGGCCGGCCGGGTCGCCCGGCAGGAGCTGCAGGAGGTGGCCGAGGTGGCGCCCGGGCTGGTGTTTGTCCGGTACGAGTACGAGCTGCGCGCCGGCGGGACGTTCCGGAACATGGAGGCGATCACGGTGCGCGAGGGCCGGGTGGTGGACGTCCAGGTCTATTTCGGGGGCCCGCCCCGACCGTAGACTCCGAGGACCATCCGACGCCCCAGGGAGGCTCGCCCACCATGAAGCACTACCTGCTCAGCATCGAACAGCCCGACGGCGGACCGGCGGCTCCCGAGGTCCTCGAGCCCGTGATGCGCGACGTCGCCGCGTTCAACGAGGAGCTGAAGGCCGCGGGGGCGTGGGTCTTCGCCGGGGGCCTGGACCGGGCGGAGGCCTCCGTCGTCGTGCGCTTCCACGGCGCGGACGTGGTCACGACCGACGGCCCGTACGAGCGCGAGGACGAGCACGCCGGAGGGATCTGCATCGTCGCCGCCCCCGACTACGACGCCGCCATCGAGTGGGGCCGGAAGCTGGCGCGGGCGACCACCCTGCCGGTCGAGGTGCGGGAGTTCCAGGGCGCGCCGGAGGAGCACCTCCCGGGCTGAGGGGCCGGGGGTCAGCTGCCGATCCGGCGGGCCTGCTCCTCCCACGCGGCGTGGGCGTCCCGGGACCCCGTGTGCCGGTGGAGCTCCCGCAGCGCGCGCAGCGCGGCGTTGCGCTCCTGGGCCAGGGAGTCCGCGGCGGCCTGCGCGGCGGCGTCCGCCCGGGCCTGCGCCCGCGCGGCGGAGATGGCACCCATGATCGCCTCCACGGCCGCGGACCCGCCCGCCAGGTAGGCGGCCCGGACCTCGGGGTCGGCGTGGAAGAGGTACCGGTCGTCCCGCTGCCCGTGGTGGGTGTCGAACTCGTCGTCGGTCAGGTCCGAGATCATGGCGGCCACCCGGTCCAGCCGGGCCTCGACCTCCTGGTGCAGGGGTGTCCGTCCGGCCGCGTCCCGGACCGACCACAGGGCCCGGCCGTGCAGCCGGAGACGGGCCGGGTCCCAGTCCGCCCGGGGGGCCTCGGCCAGCCGGGCGGCGACGAACGCCGCGTCCGCGGCCCGCTGCTGGGGCGGCAGGAGCCCGAGCTGCCGGTGCATCCAGGCCGCGCGCATGTCCTCCGCCCCGGCCCGGCGGGCGAGTTCCACCGGCCGGTGCCTCACCCGCCGTCCGGCCGCGCCCGGGCGCAGGGCCCGCAGGGTGGTGCGCACCAGCAGCACGACGAGCAGCAGGCCGGCGAGGACCAGCGCGGTGGCGGCCACGATCCGCAGATCGGTCAGGACGGACGACACGACGGACACGACGGTGGCCCCGGTGACCAGCAGCGCGACGCCGGAGCCGTCGCTGCCCTCGGTGCTGTTCATGGCGGATCCCCCCGAATCCCGCAACCGCTTGACCCCGCAGTGTAGTCGCTCCCACCGGCAGGCGGCTGGGGAGAACCCGGCCCGGATCGCGGTCCGCCCGCCGGGGGCCCTCGATAGGGTGGGCGGCATGAGGTCCTGGGTGCTGTCCGTGTCCGCCGCCGTCCTGCTGCTCGCCTCCGGGTGCGCGGGCGGGAGCGCGGAGGGCGAGGCCCTGCTGCGCGAGCACGGGCTGGAGGGCGCGAGCGCCGAGGAGGTCGTGGAGCGGCTCGACCGCACCCACGAGGACCGGGCGGCGGGACTGGCGGGCTCGGTGACCTACGACGAGGTGGTCCTGACCGACGACGGGTCCGAGGCCGTGCTGCCCCTGCCGGAGGACCGGTTCTACCTCGCGGTCGCCCCGTGGACCACCACCACCCACGAGTGCTTCCACCACAGCCTCTCCGGCTGCCAGGGCGAGCTCGTGGGCGAGGAGTTCGACGTCCGCGTCACCGACGACGCCGGCCGGGTGCTCCTCGACCGGACGCTCACCAGCTACGAGAACGGGTTCGTGGGCCTGTGGCTGCCCAAGGACATCACCGGCACCCTCGAGATCACGTCCGACGCCGGGACGGCGACCCAGCAGGTCAGCACCTCCGCCGACGACCCGACCTGCCTCACCACGATGCGCCTGGCCTGACCCCGGCTCCCCGCCGGGCGGACCCGCTCAGGAGGCGATCACCTTCGGCACGCCGAGGGCCTTGAGGCCCTCCACGCCGAACTCCACGCCGAACCCGGAGCTCTTGATCCCGCCGAAGGGCATCCGGGGGTCGACGGCGCCGTGCTTGTTGATCCACACGGTGCCGGCCTGGAGCCGGGCGGCGACCTCCCGCGCCCGGTCTGGGTCCGAGCCCCACACCGAGGCCCCCAGGCCGACGTCGAGGCGGTTGGCCATGCGGACGGCCTCGTCGACCGAGGAGTACTTCACGATCGGCAGGGCCGGGCCGAACTGCTCCTCGGTGACCAGGGGGTTGTCGTCGTCGACGTCGGCCACGAGCGTGGTGGGGTAGAAGTACCCCGGCTGCCCCGCGGCCGGCTCGCCGCCGATCAGCACCCGGCCGCCACCGGCCCGCGCCTGCTCCACGAGGTCGGCGACGATCTCGAACTGCGCCCGGTTCTGCAGGGGACCGAGGACGTTGCGCTCGTCCCGCCCCTGGCCCATCGGCATGGCCGCCGCGACCCGGGTGAGCGCCTCGCACACGGCGTCGTGGACGTCCTCGTGGACGTAGAGGCGCTTGAGCGCGGCACAGGTCTGGCCGGTGTTGATGAACGCGCCCCAGAACAGGCCCTCGGCGATGGCCTCGGGGTCCGCGTCCGGGAGCACGATGCCGGCGTCGTTGCCGCCCAGCTCCAGGGTGAGCCGGGTCAGGGAGTCGGCGGCCGAGCGCATGATGGCCTTGCCCGTGGCGGTCGAGCCGGTGAACATCAGCTTGTCCACGCCCGGGTGCTGCGACAGCGCCTCGCCGACCTCCCGGCCCCCCGCCACCACGGTGAGCACGCCCTCGGGCAGCACCTGGTTGAGCACGTGGGCGAGCCCGAGCACGGACAGCGGGGTGTACTCGGAGGGCTTGGCCACCACGGTGTTGCCCATCCGCAGGGCCGGGGCGAGCTGCCAGACCGAGATCATCATCGGCCAGTTCCAGGGGCTGATGGCCCCGACGACGCCGATGGGCTCGTAGCTGAGCACGGCCCGGCCGGACTCGTCGTCGAAGAGCGTCTCGGGCTCCAGCGGCAGCGCCGCCGTCGCGCGCAGCCAGGCCACCGCGCCGCCGACCTCGAACAGGGCGTTCGGCCCGTTCTGCACAGGCTTGCCCTGCTCGCGCGAGAGCAGCTCCGCGAGCGCGGCGGCGTTCGCCTCGACGGCGTCGGCGGCCCGGAGCAGCAGGGCCACGCGCTCGGCGTCCGGGACGGCGGCCCACTCCGGCTGCTTCCGGCGGGCCCGGTCCAGGGCACGGTCCAGGTCCTCGACCGTGGACTCCGGGGCCCGGCCCACCAGCTCCCCGGTGGCCGGGTCGAGGATCTCCCGGCCGTCCGGGGCGGTGACGGCCGCCAGCAGCTCGTCGAGGCCGAGGGCGGTGGGGGTGTCGGTCGTGGCGGCGGGTGCAGTGGTCACGGTGGCTCCTTTGGAAGGACGGATGCGGTGCTGCCCCCATGGTGACCCGGGACACACCGGGCCGGCTTGACCGTGCGGGCACGGCTGTTGACCCACAGCGCGGATTCCCGCGCTGTGGATCAAGGGCCGTGCGCGCCGGGACAACTCCCCGTCACGTGCTCCGGATCACACTGGGGCCATGAGCAACGAGACCGCCAAGACCTACGTCGTCGTGGGCGCCGGCACCGCCGGCAGCATCCTCACCCGCCGCCTCCTGGGCGCCGGCCACGAGGTGATCCTCCTGGAGGCCGGGGGCACGGACCTCAACCCGGCCATCCACCAGGTGTCCCGCCTGGGCGAGCTGTGGCACTCGCCGGAGGACTGGGACTACTTCACGGTGCCCCAGCGGCACGCGGACGGCCGGGTGATCCACTGGCCGCGCGGGCGCGTGCTCGGCGGCTCCCACGCCCTCAACGCCACGATCTGGGTGCGCGGCGCCGCCCAGGACTACGACGCCTGGGCGGCGGACGGCTGCCCGGGATGGGGCTGGGAGGACGTGCTGCCCTGGTTCCGGGCGCTCGAGACCTACGTCCCGCCCGCCGGGACGGTCCCCGGCGGCAGCCGCGGCACCGACGGGCCGGTGCCCGTGGTGCAGGACTACCCGCTCAACCCGGTGTTCGCGTCGATCATCGAGGCGGCCGAGGAGGTGGGCGTGCCGTACAACGAGGACTACAACGGCGGCACGCTGGACGGGGTCTCCCAGCAGCAGATCAACGTCCGGGACGGGCGGCGGTTCAACACCTGGATGGCCTACGTCAAGCCGGTGGAGGACCACCCGCGGCTGAGCCTGCGCACCGGAGTGCTCCTGCAGCGGGTGCTCGTCGAGGACGGGCGCGCGGTCGGCGTGGCCGTGCTGCCGCTCACCGATCCGGGCGCCGCGCCCGAGGAGATCCGCGCCGACGAGGTGGTCCTGTGCGCCGGGGCGCTCGACTCGCCGAAGATCCTCCTGCGCTCGGGGATCGGCCCTGCCGCCCACCTCGCCGACGTCGGCGTCCCGGTGGTCCACGACCTGCCCGGGGTCGGCGCGAACCTGCACGACCACCTGCTGGCCCCGGTCATCGCCGAGGCCACGGCCCGGACGATCGAGCACCCCGAGTCCGACTGGTCGGTCACCCAGACGCACCTGTTCTGGCGCTCCCGCCCGGACCTGGACGCGCCCGACACCCAGCCGATCCACTTCTCCGTCCCGATGTACGACGAGGGCATGGAGGGGCCGATGAACGCGTTCACGCTGCACGCCGGGCTGGTCCGCCCCCGGTCCCGCGGCACCGTGCGCCTCACCGGGCCGGGGGTGTCCGACCCCGTGGAGCTCGACCCGAACATCTTCGACGACCCGCGCGACCGCGAGGCGCTGCTCGCCTCCCTGCGCCAGGCCCGCGAGATGGTGCGCACCCGCCCCCTCGCGCAGGACTGGGGCGCCGAGGAGCTCTACCCCGGCCCCCAGGTGCGCACCGAGGAGGAGGAGATCGCCTACCTCCACCGGTTCGTGACCACCTACCACCACCAGGTCGGCACCTGCCGGATGGGCACCGGCCCGGACGCGGTGGTCTCCCCGGAGGACCTGCGCGTGCACGGCATCGACGGCCTGCGGGTGGTGGACGCCTCGGTGATGCCGCGGGTGCCCAGCGGCAACACCAACGCGCCCACGGCGATGATCGCCGAGCGCGCCGCGTCCCTCATCACCGGCGGCAGCACCACCCTCGCCGCCGCGGCGGCCGCCGTGGGCGCCGAGGGCTGACGGCCGGCGGACCGGGCCGCCGCGCCGGCGCCCCGGTCCGGGCCGGCCCGCCTACACTGGCCGCGACGGGCCGCCCGGACCGAGGGCGGCCCGCCGGCGCGGCGGTGCCGCGCCGGAGGAGTGGGCCGCCGGGCCCGGAGGGGACGATCGATGAGCCTGCGGATGGACCTGACCGCCCGGGCGGTGGCCGCGCGCGCCCGCCTGAGCCCGTTCCGGGACGTGGACCAGCTGCGGGGCCGGCCCTATCCGGAGCCCGCGGCGGTGCCGAAGGACCTGCGGCGCTCGCACGAGCTCACCCGCGAGGAGGTGGCCGGGCGCCCCGTGCTGCGCCTGACCCCGCGCGCGGGTGCGGACGGGTCCCACCTGATCTACCTGCACGGCGGGGCGTTCGTGAACCCGCTGCTGCCCGCGCACTGGTGGATCATCCGCGAGGTCGTCAAGAACACGGGCACCACGGTCACGGTGCCTCTCTACCGGCTCGCCCCGGAGGGCTGCGCGGACGAGGGCTACGAGTTCCTCGCCGCGGCCTGGGCCGACCTCGTGGCCCGGCCCTCCGTGGACCGGATCGTCGTGGCGGGGGACTCCGCCGGCGGGTGCCTGGCGATCGGGCTGGCCATGCTGCTGCGCGACACCGGGCTGCGGGCCCCCGACCACGTCGTCGGCTTCTCTCCGGCCCTGGACGTCACCGCGACCCACCCGGCCGTGCGCGAGATCGATCCGCACGACCCGATGCTGAGCACGGACGAGGTCGTCCCGCTGTGCCAGGCCTGGGCCGGGGACCGCTCGCTGACCGACCCCCTGGTCAGCCCCGTCCACGGGGACGTGGACGGCCTGCCGCCGGTGCACCTGGTGCAGGGCGGGCGGGACATCCTCGCCGCCGACGCCCTCGGCTTCGCCCGGGCCCTGCAGCGCGCCGGCAACCCCGGCCGGCTGCTCTACGAGCCCGGCGCCTTCCACGTCTACGTGGGCGCGTGGTGGACCCCCGAGGCCCAGCGGGCCATCCGGCACGTGCGCTCGCTGCTCTGAGCACCTTCCGCCGGATCCGCCCCGGGCCGGACGCCGGTACGGGTCCGGCCCGGGGCGGTCCGGTAGTCTGCCGGTCATGTCACAGATCCGGAAGTCCCGCCCCGAGGACGTGCCCGCCATCCTCGGGATGGTGCGGGACCTGGCCGTGTACGAACGCGAGCCCGACGCCGTGCGGATGACCGAGCAGCAGCTGGCGGAGGCCCTGTTCGGGGAGCACCCGGCGGTCTTCGCCCACGTCGTGGAGGACGAGGGCCGCCTGCAGGGCTTCGCCCTGTGGTTCCGCACCTTCTCCACCTGGGAGGGCGTGCACGGCATCCACCTGGAGGACCTCTACGTGCGCCCCGAGGCCCGCGGCGCCGGCCACGGCAAGGCGCTCCTGCAGGCCCTGGCCCGGCACGCGGTGGCGCAGGGCTGGGCCCGGGTCGAGTGGAGCGTGCTGAACTGGAACGAGCCGTCGATCGGCTTCTACCGCAGCCTCGGCGCGCTGCCCCAGGACGAGTGGTCCGTCTTCCGGCTCACCGGGGACGCCCTGCACCGGGTCGGCGCCGCGCGGGAGCACGAGCCCGACCGCGCCTGACCGCCCCGGCCCCGTCGGTCCGGAATAGCGCACGACCGCCCGGCGTTCCTCGATCAGTGATGCGTCAACGAACGGGGAGTGCCGTGCTGAAGGTCGTGGTCGTCGGGGCCGGGCAGGCGGGGCTGTCCGCGGCCCATCACCTGCGCCGCCGTGGGCTGGTGCCCGAGGAGGACTTCGTGGTGCTCGACGCCAACCCCGGGCCCGGGGGAGCGTGGCGGCACCGCTGGCCCTCGCTGACCTTCGGCGGGGCCCACGGCATCCACGACCTGCCGGGCATGCCCCTCGGGGTCCCCGATCCGGCCGAGCCCGCCTCCGCCGTGGTCACCCGCTACTACGGCGAGTACGAGCGCCGCTTCGGACTGCCCGTGCACCGTCCCGTGGCCGTGCGCCGGGTGGAGTCCGTCTCCGACGGCGGGCCGCTCGACGTGGTCGCGGACACCGGGACCTGGCGGACGCAGCTGCTGATCAACGGCACCGGCACGTGGGACCGCCCGCACTGGCCGTACTATCCCGGCCGGGAGCTCTTCCGGGGGCGGCAGCTGCACACCCACGACTTCCGCTCCGCGGGGGAGTTCCGCGGCCGGCACGTGGTGGTCGTGGGCGGAGGCACCTCCGCCGTGCAGTTCCTGCTGCAGCTGGACGCGGCCGGTGCCACGACGACGTGGGTCACCCGCCGCCCGCCGCAGTTCACGCCGCGCCCCTTCGACGCCGAGTGGGGCCGGGACGTGGAGCGACGGGTCGATGCGCGGACCCGGGCCGGGCTGCCCACGCAGAGCGTGGTCTCGGCCACCGGCCTGCCCCTCACCCCGCAGTACCGGGCCGGGATCGAGGCCGGCGTCCTGGTCTCGGCCGGGCCGCTGCGGGAGCTCACTGCCGACGGGGTCCGCCTGGCCGACGGCCGGGAGGTCCGCGCCGACGCGATCCTGTGGGCCACCGGCTTCCGGCCCGCGCTGGACCACCTCGCCCCGCTCGGGCTGCGCGAGCCCGGCGGCGGGATCCGGACGGACGGAGTGCGGGTGCTCGCCGACCCGCGCGTGTTGCTCGTCGGCTACGGGGCCTCCGCCTCGACCCTCGGCGCCACCCGGGCGGGACGGGCGGCCGCGCAGGAGGCCGTGCGGCTGCTGGACGCCGGCGCGGCCCGGCGCCGGGAGCCCGTGCCCACCACCGGCGGCTGATCCGCCCCACACCAGTGCCCCACCCCAGGTAGGAGGAACCGTCATGGTCCGCATCGGCATCATCCTCGGCAGCACCCGTCCCCGCCGCAACGGGGAGGCCGTGGCGCAGTGGGTGCTCACCCACGCCGCCCGTCGCGACGACGCACAGTTCGAGCTCCTCGACCTGCGCGAGCACGACCTGCCGCACCTGGACGAGCCCGTGCCGCCCTCGGCGGGCCGGTACCAGCACGAGCACACGAAACGGTGGGCGGCCACGATCGACGGCTTCGACGGCTTCGTCGTCGTCACCCCCGAGTACAACCACGGCGCTCCCGGGGTGCTGAAGAACGCCTTCGACCACCTCTACGCCGAGTGGAACAACAAGGCCGTGGGCTTCGTCTCCTACGGCTCCGCCGGCGGGGTGCGTGCCGTGGAGCAGCTGCGGCAGGTCGCCGGGGAGCTCATGCTGGCCGACGTGCGCCAGCAGGTCGCCCTGTCCCTGCGCACCGACTTCGAGCACTACAGCACCTTCGCTCCGGCGGAGCACCACCTGCGCACGCTGTCCACGATGCTGGACCAGGTGATCGCGTGGTCCACCGCGCTGGCGCCGCTGCGCGCCCCGGCCGGCGGCGCCTGACGAGCGCGGCGTCGTCGTAGGCTGAGCACATCCAGCCGTCTCGACGAAGGAGCACCCGTGAGCGACCAGCCGACTTCCAGCCCCGACCCGATCGAGGACGCGGCCAAGATCGACGACGCCGACATGACCACCGAGATGACCCCGGTGCCGCACGAGCACGGCGACGCGAAGAACGAGGAGTCCGACCCGGAGGACTGATCCCGCACGTCCGTTCCCGCACGGCATCCCGTCCGTGCGGCGGCCCGGGAACGCCCCCGGAGAGCAGCCGCTCTCCGGGGGGCGTTCCCGTGTCCGCCGGTGGGCTCCCGCAGGAGGTGGGGGCGCTCGCCCCAGCGTGCCGGGCACAGTGCGCCGCCCGACCCTCGGGTCGCGAGGATGCTTGACACCGTGATGAGCGCCACGCACAGTGGACGGCGGAGTGGGAGCGCTCCCATGAACCCGGCGCCCCACCCGTCGTCCCGCTGCCGCTCCTCGTGGCGACCGGATGCCACCCCGTTCCCGGACCCGTGCAAGGAGCAGTCACAGGATGAGCACCACACCGCTGTCGTTCCCCGACCACTTCGTCTGGGGCGCGGCCACCGCCGCCTACCAGATCGAGGGCGCCGCCCAGGAGGGCGGCCGGCAGGACTCCATCTGGGACGTCTTCGCTCGCGTTCCCGGGGCCGTCGTCGACGCCCACAACGGGGACGTCGCCTGCGACCACTACCACCGGACCGCGGAGGACGTGGCGCTGATGCAGGAGCTGAACCTGCAGGCCTACCGCTTCTCGACCTCGTGGGCCCGGTGCGTGCCGGACGGCGTCACGCCCAACCCCGAGGGCATCGCGTTCTACTCCCGCCTGGTCGACCAGCTCCTCGCGGCGGGGATCCAGCCGTGGCTCACCCTCTACCACTGGGACCTCCCGCAGGCCCTGGAGGACCGGGGCGGCTGGACGAACCGGGAGACCGCCCACCGGTTCGCCGAGTACGCGGCCGTCATGCACGAGGCCCTCGGGGACCGCGTGCGGATCTGGACCACCCTCAACGAGCCGTGGTGCTCGGCCTTCCTGGGCTACGCGGCCGGGGTGCACGCCCCGGGCCGGCAGGAGCCCCGGGCGGCGCTCGCCGCGGCCCACCACCTGCTGCTCGGGCACGGCCTGGCCGTGCAGGAGCTGCGGCGGCGCGACCCGGAGGCCACCCTTGGGATCACCCTGAACCTCACGGTGCCCGATCCGCTGGACCCGGCCAGCGCGGCCGACCGCGACGCGGCCCGCCGCATCGACGGGCAGTTCAACCGCATCTTCCTGGACCCCCTGTTCCGGGGGGAGTACCCGGCCGACGTCCTCGAGGACGTGCGCCACCTCGGCCTGGCCGACCACGTCCGGGAGGGCGACCTCGGCGTCATCGCCGCACCGCTGGACGTGCTGGGCATCAACTACTACCACGGGGAGGCCGTGACCACGGCAGCGCCGGACGCCCCCTCCGCGCCGGAGGGCCACGCCCCGCTGAGCCGTCCCGTCTCCTCCCCGTACGTCGCCGCTGACCGCGTGCAGTCCGTGCCGCGGGGCCTGCCGGTCACCGGGATGGGCTGGGAGGTGCAGCCCGAGGGGCTGCGCCGGCTGCTGAACCGGGTGCAGGACGAGTACACCGGCCCCGCCGGCATCCCCGTGTTCATCACGGAGAACGGTGCGGCCTACGACGACGCCCCCGACGCCTCGGGCTTCGTGGACGACCAGGACCGGCTGCACTTCTTCGACGCCCACCTGCGGGCCGTCAAGGACGCCCTCGACGACGGCGTGGACGTGCGGGGATACCTCGCCTGGTCCCTCATGGACAACTTCGAGTGGGCGTGGGGCTATCACCAGCGGTTCGGCCTGGTCCGGGTGGACTACGAGACCCAGCGCCGCACGCCCAAGGCCAGCGCCCGCTGGTACGCCTCCGTGGCCGCGGCCAACGCGCTTCCGGCGGCGCCCTCGCAGGAGTCCGGGCCGCTCGAGGGCGTCGCACCGTCCGGTCGATGAGTGCGGCGCGGAACCGGCCGGGCCACCCCGGCACAGGGCGGCCCAGCCCCACCCTGGAGGACATCGCCGCCGCGGCGGGCGTGTCCCGGTCGACCGCCTCGCGTGCCGTCAACGGCGGTGACCGGGTGAGCCCGCAGGCGCGGGCGGCCGTGGACGCCGCCGTCGTGGAGCTCGGCTACACGCCCAACCGCGCGGCCCGGAGCCTGGTCACCCGGCGCACCTCCTCGATCGCCCTGGTCATCCCGGAGCCGGACGTCCGGGTCATGGCGGACCCGTTCTTCGCCGTGATCCTCACGGGCATCACCGACGCCCTCCGGGAGACCGACGTGCAGCTGGTCCTGCTCATGTCCCGCACCGGGGACGACTCCGGGCGGGCGCTGCGCTACCTGCGCGGCGGGCACGTGGACGGCGCCATCGTGGTCTCCCACCACCGGGACGATCCGTGGGCGACGTCCCTGCCGGGGACCGGCCTGCCCACCGTGTTCATCGGCCGCCCCTGGGAGGCCCCACCCGGGGTCCCCTACGTGGACACCGACAACTACCAGGGCGGCCGGCTGGCCGCCCAGCACCTCGCCGCCGGCGGCCGCACCCGGGTGGGCACGGTCGCCGGCCCGGCGGACATGACCGCGGCCGCCGACCGGCTCGCCGGATGGCGGGAGGGACTGCGCGAGGCCGGCCTGGCCGAGGGGCCGGTGGTGCACGCGGACTTCACCACGGCCGGGGGTCAGGAGGCCGCGCTGCGGCTCTTCGAGGAGGCCCCGCAGCTCGACGGCGTCTTCGCGGCCTCGGACCTCATGGCCCTCGGGGTCCTCGAGGCCGCGCGCCGGTGCGGCCGGTCGGTGCCCGAGGACGTCGCGGTGGTCGGCTACGACAACCACGCCCTCTCCGCCACCGCCGTTCCTCCGCTGACCACCGTCACCCAGCCGATGTCGGCCATGGCCGGCACGGCGTGCCGGCTCCTGCTCGAGGAGATCGACTCCCCGGGGGCCCGCCCGGCGCCGGTCGTCCTCCCGGCGGAGCTGGTCGTGCGGGGAAGCAGCGGCCACCGCGCCGAGTAGCGCCGACGCCGGCCCGGGCAGTCCAGGTGGCTACGTGCTGGTGCGCACGATCAGCTCCGGCGGCAGGCGGCGGCTCTCCACGGCCCGGCCGTCCAGGACGTCCATCAGCATCTCGAAGGCGCAGCGGCCGATCCGGTGCATGGGGGAGCGCACGGTGGTGAGCCCGATGCTCTCGGCCAGGGGCGTGTCGTTGAAGCCCACCAGGGCGATGTCCCCCGGCACCTGCAGGCCCTGCCGGGTGAGCACCCCGAGGGCGCCGATCGCCGCGAAGTCGTTCACGGCGAAGACGGCCTCCGGCAGGGTGTCCCCGGCCAGCAGCCGCTCCGCGGCCCGGGCGCCCGCCGGGGCGTCGAAGCCTCCGCCCACGACCTGCTCGGCGGGGATCGAGACGCCGTGCTCCCCGAGCACGTCGAGGAAGCCCGCGCTGCGGTCCTTCGACGTGGAGGTGCGCGGATCGCCGGCGATGAGCCCGAACCGGGTCCGGCCCGTGGCGAGCAGGTGCTCGGCCACCATGCGCCCGCCGGCATAGTCGTCGCAGGTCACGGAGTGGTGCGGTGGGGAGCGCCGGTTCATCAGGGTGAAGGGGACCCCGCGCTCGGCGAGCTCGGCGAGATAGGGGTCCTCGAACCGGGCGTCGCCGAAGATCAGCCCGTCGGCGCGGCGGTCCAGCAGCTTCTCCGCCTTGACCCGGTGCGCGGGCGCCTCGTCGAGGGAGTTGGAGACCACCGTGAAGTACCCGTGCTCGGTCGCCGCCTCGTCGACACCCTCGTACATGGTGGCCAGCACGTAGTCCTGCAGCCGCGGCACGATGACCCCGATCAGGTGCGACTTGGCGGTGCGCAGGGACGCCGCGTAGGGATTGCGCCGGTAGCCCCGCTCCCGGGCGAGGGCGAAGATCCGGTCCTTGGTCTCCTGCGAGGCCCACTTGGAGTCCGGTCCCTTGGGGTCGTTGAGCACCCGGGAGACGGTCGAGGCGTTGAGGCCCAGCTCCTCGGCCAGTGCCTTCAGGGTGATGGCTGTGCGCGCGCCCATGGTCAGGCACCTCCTCGGCTCCCCAGAGTAGTAGATGTTAATTCTGTGTGAATGTGTTGCCAGTCACGTCCGGCACTGTCTACTGTCGTCCCCAACACCTTACGCAAACGATTGCCGCACACGTTTGCTCCCTCGTGTCGTCCCGGGCAGGGGTGACGGACCGACCGGAAGGACACTCCTTGGCTCACGTTCAGCTCCTCGGCACCGGGGGCACCATCGCCTCCCGCGGCAACGGTGCCGGAGGCTCCGTGGCGACCGACACCGCGGCGGACCTGATCGGCACCGGCTACGGAGCGCTGGGCGTCACGGCCCGCGACGTCCTCACCACCGGCAGCTACCGGCTGGGCCTGCAGGACCTGCGGACCATCGCGGAGCACGTCCGGGAGGCGCTCGCCGATCCGGGCACCGACGGGGTGGTGGTCACCCACGGCACGGACACGCTCGAGGAGACGGCGTTCCTGCTGGACCTCGTCCACGACGACGACCGTGCGGTGGTGCTCACCGGCGCGCAGAAGGCGGCGGACAGCCCCGATCCGGACGGGCCCCGCAACGTGGGCGAGGCCGTGCTCGCCGCCGCCGACGCACGGCTGCGCGGCACCGGAGCGCTCATCTCCTTCGACGGCACGGTCCGCTCCGCCCGCGGGGCGCGCAAGGCGCACACGACGGCGAGCAGTCCGTTCCGCGGCGGGGTGGAGGTCGCGCACATGGCCGGCACCGAGCTGGTCGTCACGGCCGCCCCGGCCCGCCGGGAACCGCTGCCCCTGCCCCCGGCGGCCTTCGACGACGTGCGTGCGGAGATCGTCACCGCCTATCCCGGTGCGACCCCGGACCTCTTCGACTTCGCCGTGCGCTCCGGCGCCGAGGTCGTGGTCCTGGCCGGGTCCGGGGTCGGCAACGCGGGCCCCGGCTTCGCCGAGGCCGTGGGACGCGCCGTCGACGCCGGGTGCGCGGTGGTGCTGAGCACCCGCGCCCCGTGGGGGCCGGTCGTCCCGCTCTACGGCAACGGCGGCGGGACCGACCTCGTCGCCGCCGGCGCGATCCCGTCCGGTGACCTCAACCCGTTCCAGGCGCGCATCCTCGCCGCGCTGCTCGTCTCCCTCGGCATCGCGCCCGACCGCATGCCCGAGGCCTTCCGAACCCACCTCTGAACACCACCCGCACCACACAGGAGGAAACATGTCCAAGAAGATCTACGTGTCCGTCGGCATCGACGTCGACGCCGTCGGCGGCTGGCTCGGCTCCTACGGCGGCGAGGACTCCCCGGGGGACATCTCCCGCGGTCTGTTCGCCGGCGAGGTCGGCGTGCCCCGGCTGCTCCAGCTCGCCCAGCGCCGGGAGATGCCGGTGACCTGGTTCTGGCCCGGCCACTCCGTCGAGACGTTCCCGAAGGAGTTCGACGCCGTCGTCGCCGCCGGCCACGAGATCGGCGTGCACGGCTACTCCCACGAGAACCCCATCGCGATGACCCGCGAGCAGGAGACCGAGATCCTCGACTACTGCACCGACCTCATCGAGCGGCGCGCCGGCAAGAAGCCGGTCGGCTACGTGGCGCCCTGGTGGGAGTTCTCCGGGGTGACCAACGAGATCCTGCTCGAGCGCGGGTTCCTCTACGACCACTCGCTCATGCACGACGACCACACCCCGTACTACGTCCGGGTCGGTGACACCTGGACCAAGATCGACTACGACGCGGCCTCGGCCCACGAGTGGATGAAGCCCCTGGTGCGCGGGGAGGAGACCGACCTCATCGAGATCCCCGCCTCGTGGTACCTGGACGACCTCCCGCCGATGATGTTCATCAAGTCCAGCCCGAACAGCCACGGATTCGTGTCCCCGCGGGACATCGAGCAGCTGTGGAAGGACCAGTTCGACTGGGTGTACCGGGAGATGGACTACGCCGTCTTCCCGCTCACCATCCACCCCGACGTCTGCGGGCGCCCGCAGAACCTGCTGATGCTCGAGCGCCTCTTCGACCACATCCAGGGCCACGACGGCGTCGAGTTCGCCTTCATGGAGGACGTCGCCCGCGACTTCGCCTCCCGCAATCCCCGCAACGCCGGCTGATCCGGCTCGTCCGAAGGAACCACCGCCATGTCCTCACTGCGCTCGAACACGACGCCCTCCGGCGTCGAGCCGTGGAACGTCAAGATCACGCCGAAGACGATCCGCCAGGTCTCCGTCGTCTGCTTCATCGCCTGGGTGGCCTCCGTCTACGACTTCACCCTCTTCGGCACGCTGCTCCCGGTCATCGCCGAGGAGTTCGGCTGGTCGGTGGCCGAGTCCACCGCCATCAACACCTATGCCACGATCGGCGTCTTCCTCGTCGCCCTCGCCGTGGGCACCATCATCGACCGGATGGGCCGCAAGAAGGCACTGATCGTCCTGATGCTCGGCGGCGCGCTGGCCTCGGGGTTCACCGGCGCCGCCATGGGCGCGGTCAGCCTCGTCATCATCCGTTCCTTCTCCGGCTTCTCGATGTCCGAGGAGGTCGTCAACGCGGTCTACCTCAACGAGATGTACAAGGAGGCCAAGAGCCGCGGCCTCATGTACTCCCTCGTGCAGGGCGGGTGGCCGGTCGGCGCGCTCGTCTCCGCCGGTCTGTCGGCGATCACGCTGCCGATCATCGGCTGGCGGTGGTCGTTCGTGGTCGCCGCGGTGCTGTCGGTCATCGTGGTGCTCCTGGCCCTGCGCCTGCCGGAGTCCCCGACCTTCGCCGCCATGCGGGAGGTCCGGCGTCGCCGGGCGGCCGGCGACGTGGCGGGAGCACACGCCCTCGCCGCCGAGCACGACCTCGAGGAGGGGGCCCACCACCACACCGGCGTCAAGGACGTCTTCACCCCGGAACTGCGCCGGCACACGACCTGCCTGTCCCTGGCGTGGTTCTTCAACTGGTTCGCGATCCAGGTGTTCTCCGTCCTGGGCACCACGATCCTGGTCGAGGCGAAGGGCGTGTCCTTCGACAACGCCCTGATCATCCTCGTCCTCTCCAACGCGGTGGGCTTCGTGGGCTACGTCTTCCACGGCTGGCTGGGCGACAGGATCGGCCGCAAGCCGACCGTGGTCCTCGGCTGGATCGCCGGCGGCGTCGTCAGCCTCGCCATGCTGCTGGGTCCGGGCACCTCCGGCTACATCATCCCGCTGTACGCCATGACGCTGTTCTTCCTCACCGGTCCCTACGCGGCCCTGCTGTTCTACATGGGCGAGTCCTTCCCGCCGCAGGTGCGCGGCATGGGCGCGAACGTGGCCCACGTGATGGCTCCGCTCGGCGGCATCGCCGGCTCCGGGCTGCTCACCATCCTGCTCACCGCCGGGGTGGACACGGTCTGGGCCGCGATCATCACCGGCTCCGGCGGTCTGATCCTCTCGGCGCTGTGCATGGCCGGGACCCGCACCCTGAAGGACGCCCACCTGAAGACCACGGTGATCGCATGATCCGCGACGACGGTCTCGAGGGAAAGGTCGCCGTGATCTCCGGCGGCGGCAGCGGGATCGGCCGGGCCCTGGCGGCGGCCTATGCCCGGGCCGGGGCGCACAGCGTCATCGGCTATCTCCCCGCGGACCCCCACGACGCCACGGACACCGTCCGCGCTGTGGAGGCCGCCGGCGGCCGGTGCACGGCCGTGCCCATGGACGTGCGCCGCTTCGAGGACACCGAGGCGCTCGCCCAGGCCGCGCTCGACGAGTTCGGCCGGCTGGACATCGCGGTGGCCGCCGCCGGGATCCTGCGCCGTGCCGCGCTGGCGGACATGACCGACCAGGCGTGGGACGACATGATGGCCGTCGACCTCTCCGGGGTGATGCGCGTCTTCCGCTCCTGCAGCGCCCGGATGACGAGCGGCGGGGCCATGGTCGCGACGTCGTCGATCGCGGGCGGGGTCTACGGCTGGGAGGAGCACTCCCACTACGCCGCGGCGAAGGCCGGGCTGCTCGGCCTCTGCCGGTCCCTGGCCGTGGAGCTCGCGCCGCGCAAGATCCGGGTCAACACGGTGATCCCGGGGCTGATCGAGAGCCCGCAGTCCCTGGACTCCGTGAACTCCCTGGGCCGGGAGGGGCTCGACGCGGCGGGCTCGATCATCCCGTGGGGGAGGGTGGGCAACGTCGACGAGGCGGCGCGCACGATCCGCTTCCTCACCAGCGACGACTCGGCCTACGTCACCGGCCAGCAGCTGATCGTCGACGGCGGACTCACCGTCCGCTGGCCGAGCTGAACCGTCCAGGAAAGGCAGACATGCAACAGCAACTGACCGGCAAGGTCGCCGTCATCACCGGCGGCGGCAGCGGCATCGGCGCGGCCATCGCCCTGCTCTTCGCCCAGGAGGGCGCCGACGTGGCCGTGCTGGACCGCGACGGGCAGCACGCCCGGGCGGTCGCCGAGGAGGCCGGAGCGTTCGGCGGGCGGACCGCAGCGCTCGCCGTGGACGTCACCGACGGCGAGGCCGTGCGGGCGGCGATGGACCGGGTGGCCGAGGAGCTCGGGGGGATCGACGTCCTGGTGAGCGCCGCGGGCATCCTCGACGAGACGCCCCTGCTGGAGATGAGCGAGGCGACGTTCGACAAGGTCCTCGCCGTGGACCTCAAGGGCGTGTTCCTGGCCGCCCGCTGGGCCGCGCCCCACATGGTGGCGCGCGGCGGTGGGCGGATCATCAACATCGCCTCCCAGCTGGGCATCAAGGGCGGCACCGGTCTGACGCACTACGTCGCCGCCAAGGCCGGGGTCATCGGCATGACGAAGGCCATGGCGCTGGAGCTTGCCGAGCACCACGTCCTGGTGAACGCAATCGCCCCGGGGCCCGTCGTCACACCGCTGATCGAGGGGCTGTCCGAGGACTGGAAGGCGGCCAAGCAGGCGGAGCTGCCCATCGGCCGCTTCGGTCAAGCCCACGAGATCGCGCCCACCGCGCTGCTGCTGGCCTCCTCGCCGGGCGGGGACCTCTACACGGGGCAGACGCTCGGGCCCAACAGCGGCGACGTGATGCCGTAGCCCGAAGGAGTCCCCCATGTGCGCAGGATGCCCGGGTGGCCGGGCCGTCTCGCCGGCCACCGCCCACCTCAACCTCCACGGCGGCAAGCGGGCGGTGCTCGCCGCGCTGCGGCGGGAGGTGGGCCCCCGGGCCACGATCACCCTGTTCGGGGACCGGTGGCTGCTGCGGTCGCGGACCGGGGCGCAGCAGGTCCTCCCGGACCTCGAGCACCTCGTGGCCGAGCTCGCCGAACGCGGTCTGCTGGACCGGAGCGCGGTGCCGGAGGACGCGGCGGGGGCCGATCTCGTGGCTGCCCTGGTCACGGCGCCCGGCCCCTGAGCGGTCGACAACCCACTGCCGGCGGGGCCGGCCTCCGCGCGGAGGCCGGCCCCGGTCAGGCCGCCGCGCCGAAGGCGGCGGCGCGGAGGCCGGACAGGTGCGGCGCGTGCTCGGCCAGCTCCTGGAGGTAGCCCAGCTCGGCGAGATCGCGCAGGGCGGCGTCGAGCTGCTCCGGGGTGAGCTGGGCGTCGCGGGCCACGGCGTCGAGCGAGGGGGCCTCCTCGGCCGTGACGTGCTCGGTCAGGGCGTCGAGGACGACCACGGCGTCGACACTCACGTGCTCGTCGTGGATGGCTTCGGCGAGCAGCCGCTCAGCGGCGTAGAGGCTGGCGGCGAACATGTGGGGAAGTGGGGTCTGCATCGTGGACATCACACTTGCAACAATAATGCTCCTCCATGAAAATCCGCTGAATCCGGGCGAGGGGCCGGCCTCCCGGCGGAATGCCACGCCCGGCACGGGCGTTCGCTCCACCGTGGGGCCCAGACCGTGGGGCCCAGGAGGTGCTGGCGGCCCCACCCACGACCGTGTCGACGGCTCGAGGCCGTGGAGTTCGACACCGCACAGACCCAGATCGCACAGATCCAGATCTCACCACCCGAGACATCGAAGGAGATGCCCATGCAGGAGTTCGCCCCGCTCTGGTCACCCGTCCGGATCGGCGCCACGGAGGTGGCGCACCGCGTCGCCCTGGCCCCGATGACCCGCATCAGCGCCACCGAGGACGGCCGGGCCACCGACCGGATGGTCTCCTACTACGAGACCTTCGCCCGCGGCGGCTTCGGGCTGCTGATCACCGAGGGGATCTACCCCGACACCGCCTACAGCCAGGGGTACCTGCACCAGCCGGGCATCGCCACCGTGGAGCAGGCGAAGTCCTGGGCCCCCGTCGTCGACGCCGTGCACGCGGCCGGGGCGCGGATCTTCGCCCAGCTCATGCACGCCGGCGCCCAGACCCAGGGCAACCGGTACGTGGACTCCACGGTGGGGCCCTCCGCGGTGGCGCCCAAGGGCGAGCAGCTCGGCTTCTACCGCGGCGAGGGCCCGTTCCCCGTGCCCGAGGAGATCACCCCGGAGCAGATGGACAGGGTCCGGGACGGCTTCGTCACGGCCGCCCTGCACGCCCAGGACGCCGGCTTCGACGGGGTGGAGATCCACGGCGCCAACGGGTACCTGCTGGACCAGTTCCTCACCGACTACCTGAACCGGCGCACCGACAAGTACGGCGGCTCGCCCGAGAACCGGGTGCGCTTCGCCGTGGAGGTCTGCCGCGCCGTGCGCGAGGCCGTGGGGCCGGAGATGACCGTGGGGATCCGCATCTCCCAGGCCAAGGTCAGCGACACCGAGCACCGGTGGAGCGGGGGCGCCGAGGAGGCCCGGGTGATCTTCTCGGCCCTGGGCGCCGCGGGCGTCGACTTCATCCACACCACCGAGCACCGGGCCACCGCCCCGGCCTTCGGTGAGGACGGCGAGTCGCTGGCGGCGCTCGCCAAGGAGCACTCCGGGGTCACCGTGATCGCCAACGGCCACCTCGACGACCCGGACGCCGCGGCCGCGCTGCTGGGCACGGGCGCGGCCGATGTCGTCGCCCTGGGCAAGGGGGCCCTGGCCAACCGGAACTGGCCGCACCTGGTGCGGGAGGGCCGGGAGCCGGTGCCGTTCGACGGCGCCGTGCTCGGCCCGCTCGCGGACATCAAGGACGAGGAGCTGTCCCTGCGGGGCTGATCGCTGACTTCAGCACGGCACCGGGCCGGGCGCAGGGCGCGCCCGGCCCGGCCCCGTCCCCGGAACGTTCCCCGGAACGCTCCCCGGAGCGGGGACGGGCGCCGCCCCGGGCGAGGATTCAGCGGCCGTCCCGGCGGTCGAGGACGAGGGCGACCGTGGCGAGGGCGGCACCGGCCAGCAGGGGCTTGGCGCGGGGGTGGGTCTGCAGCCAGGTGTAGGCGCTGAAGCCGTGCGCCCGGGAGCCGAAGTCCCCCTCGGCACGGTTGTCGTCCTCCCGCGGGGCGTACAGGGTGCCCGGAGCGCCGCCCGGGGCGGGCGTCGAGGTGGTCTCCAGCGGCACGGCCCGGGACAGCGCCGCGTCCATCAGCCGCGGCGCGAGGGCCTGGACGGCGGACATGATCCGCCCCGCCCCGCCGGCGTACAGGTCCCGCACCGGGTGCTCGGCGGCGTAGAGCACGCAGTCGGCCACCACGGAGGGCTGGTAGACCGGCGGCGGGCCGGTGGGCTCCACGTCCAGGGTGTGGGCCGCGCTGGTGAAGAACGGGGTGTTGATGGTGGCCGGCTTGACGCTGGTGACCGAGATCGGCGCGCCCTCGGCCATGAGGTCCCGCCGGAGGGCGTCGGTCATGCCCTCCACCGCGTGCTTGGAGGCGGCGTAGGCGCTGTGCCGGGGCAGGGCGACCCGGCTCTCCACGGAGGAGACGGTGATCAGGGCGCCGCCGCCCGTCTCGCGCAGGCGCGGCAGCGCGGCCAGGGCACCGTGCGCCTGGCCGAGGTAGTTGATCTCCATGAGGCGGCGGAACTCCTCGGGCAGGGTCTGCTCGAAGGGGGCGTGCACGAGCACGGCCGCCACGTTGACCCAGGTGTCGATCCGCCCGTAGGCGGACACCGCCGCCTCGGCGACGGCCTGGACCTGGTCGAGGTCGACGACGTCGCACACCACGGAGGTGGCCCGGCCGCCGCGGTCGGTGATCTCCTGGACGAGGGACTGGAGTCCGGGCTCGCTGCGGGCCGCCACGACGAGCGCCGCCCCCTTCTCGGCCAGGCGCAGGGCGGAGGCGCGGCCGATGCCGCTGGAGGCGCCCAGGACGACGACGACCTGGTCCGCGATGGGCTTGAGCTGCATGATCGGGGCTCCTGTCGGTGGGTGTGGATCCACCGTAGAGAGTCGCCGCGGGAGACAGCAAGTGTGCTGATGAAATGTGCCAGGGAGACGTCTACCGGTCCGCGGCGCGCCGGGCGCTGCAGCGGACATGGGCCGCACGGGCGGCGGCCAGCAGGGCCAGCAGGGCGACGACGAGCACGACGGCCCACGGCTCCCGCAGCCAGGCCCAGACCACGGCCATCCCGACCGTCCCGTAGATGATGCCCCAGATGAGCGTGCCCACCAGCATCGCGGGGATCCAGCGGCGCAGGGGCATGCCGGTGACGGCGGTGGTGAGGATGACGGCGGTCTGCAGGCCCACGGTGAGGAAGCAGGCGGGCACGGCCAGCACGCCCCAGCGGTGCACGAGCCGCTGGGCCCGCCGGTAGAGGGCGGTGTCCATCAGCCGGCGGACACGGTCGGAGCGCCGGCTGCCGCCGGTGGCCGCGGCGCGGCCCAGGGCGAAGACGGCCGTGGTGCGCACGATGCCCACGGCCCAGAAGAACAGGATCGCGGCACCGAGGGGGAGGGACTCCATCCAGGCCTGCACCGGTCCAGTCTAGGGAGCGGAGCTGACAACACCCGACGACAGGATGTCAGCACGGACCGCCCCGCCCTGGGATACCCTCGCCTCAGATCCGGCCCTTCCGGGGCGGTCACCAGCACAGGAGGACGCACGAGCATGAGCGTGGAGATCGACGACCGGGGCACGGTGACCTCCGGCGGGCGCCCCGTGGACTACGCGACGGCCTACGGCTGGGCCGTCGACTCGCCCGAGACGATCACCGACCTGGTCCACGACACCAAGGCGTTCGTGACCGTGATCGCCGCCGCCGAGCACGCGGGCCCGGAGGAGCAGTCGGCCGCCGTCCGGGAGGCCTTCGCGGCCGGGGTGCCGCGGGCGCCGGGCGCCACCTGGTCCGCCGCGGCATCGCAGGAGAGCGCGCCGCAGGGGACCGCGTCTCCCGAGCCGGCGGCGCCGGAGACCGGACTGCAGGAGCCCGCGGCCCCGGAGGCCGAGCCGCAGGAGCTCCCGACCGAGGAGATCACGCCGCAGGAGCCGGCAGCCGAGCAGCACCGCTAGTCCTCGCAGGCCACGCCTGTCTCTCCGCCGCGGTCCAGCGCCGGGCGGTAGCCGGGCTCGTCCGCGCGCAGCGGTGCGGCACCGGCCTCGCGCACGGCGTCGCAGTCCGGGTAGTACACCTTGTCCGGGGCGGACGGTCCGGGGGCGGACGGTCCGGGGGAGGGCGCATCGGCCCGGGCCGCAGGGGCGTGGTCGGGCAGGTCCTGCTCGGGGCACCCGGCCAGGACCTCGGCCATGGCCGCCTTCTCCTCGGTGGTGACGAAGAGCTCGTAGCGGGTCTTCACCGCGATCTGACGGGCCACGTACGGGCAGCGGAACGCCTCGTTCGGCGGCAGCCATCCGGCGGCGTCCGAGGCGGACTTGTCCCCGTTGGCGGGCCCGTCCACGGCCAGCAGGTTCAGCGGGTCGTTGGCCAGCGCCTGCCGCTCGTCCGCGCTGAGCCGGTCCGCGCCGGTGACCCACGCGTTCTTGAGCGCCACCACGTGGTCGATCTGCACGTCGGCGGAGGTCAGCGGACCGCGGCGGAAGTCGATCGTCGTCCCCGTGTAGGGGTCCTCCAGCGTCCCGGAGAGGACGGTGCACCCGTCGTCGCCGAGCACCACACCGGTCAGGTCCCGGGCCAGGACGTCGTTGCGGGTGTCGCAGCCGTTGCCGTCGGGGTCGGCCCAGTCCCCGAACTGCGCGAGCCGGTCGTAGTCGTCGCCGGTGCCGGCCTCCTCGACGGGCAGCGCCTCGAGGGCCCGCCCGGCCGGGGAGGCGTCCACGGTGGTCCGGGCCGGGGCGGTGCACCCGCTCAGCAGGGCGAGGGCGAGCAGGGCGGCCACCACCCAGCGGGCCGGGTGCCGGCCGGCCCGGCGGGCCGAGGGGTCGTGCGCGTGCTGCATGGATCTCCTGGGAACGGCGCGCCCTCACCGGACGCGGATGGAGGTCCATTCTCCCTCGTCAGCCGACCTGTCACAGGCTGGAGTGCCCGCCGGCCGGGATCACAGCTGCGGGACGCACCGGCCGGAACCGAGCTCGGCGAGGCCGGCCCGGTCGCCGGCGGCGAGCGTCGTGGCCTCACCCGCCGGGTGCATCATCTGGGCGGGGTCGTCCACGTGGGCGAGCCCGACCACGTGCGCCAGTTCGTGCACGATCGTCGCGCGGACGTGGTGGGCGCCGCCGGGCGCCTGCAGGATGCGCGTCAGGCCCGGGGCGTCGAGGGTGACCTGCCCGGTGACGTAGACGAGCGGTTGCCCGGGCGCTCCCCGGGGCGTGCTGCCGCCGAGGCCCACGACGTCGCCGGCCAGCGCCGGGACCTCGTCCGGGTCCGACCAGGCGATGAGCACCGGCGCCCACCTCCGGCCGTACCGGTCGGGCTGATAGGGCTCCCGCTGGGCGTCGGGACCCTCCGTCGTCGTGCCGTCGTGGACGAACTGCAGGCCGGTGGCCGCGGAGATCTCGGCCACGGCCTCCTCCACGAGCTGCTGCCCTCCGGGCGGGGCGCCGTCCGGACGCACGACCCAGTGCACCGGCCGGCAGGGGTCATAGGCGACCATCTCCTGCTCCGGGTCGGGCGAGTCCATGAAGCGGTAGCCGCCCTCCTCCGCGACGACCGGCGGGGCGCCCAGCGGGGCCCGGGCTGCCTCCACCCCGGGCGGCGGCGCGGAGGCGTTCGGCAGGTACGGGCGGAGGACGGGCAGGGCGTAGCGGTCGACGAGGCCGGGGGCGCACCAGAGCATGATCAGCAGCACGATCCCCATCGCCGGGCTCGTCCGCCACACCCGGCTGCGTCGCCGGGGAAACCGGTGCGGCGTGGTGCCACAGTGCTCGCGCATCGTCCCCGACTCCAGTGCTCGGTCCGTCCGGCCCCACCGACCGTACTGAAGTGTACGAAAGCAAACGAGGATGCCGGCCTTCCCGTCAGAACATGACGGACCGCCTGCCTACACTGGCCGGGTCCGGCACCCCGACGAAGGAGCACCGCAGTGGAGCAGACCCCGCACCAGAACGTCACCTTCCCCTCGGCCGGAGGCCAGGCCCACGGCTACCTGGCCCTGCCGGAGGCCGGCCGCGGCCCCGGCGTCATCGTGGTCCAGGAGTGGTGGGGGCTGACCGACCACATCCGCGACGTGGCCGACCGGCTGGCGGCGGAGGGCTTCGTGGCCCTGGCCCCGGACCTCTACGGCGGGTCCATCACCCACGACGCCGAGGAGGCCGCCGCGATGATGGCCCGGCTGCCCGAGGAGGAGGGCGCCCGCCTGCTCGGCGGAGCGGTGGACTTCCTGCTGGGACGCGAGGCCGTCACGAGCGCCACCCTGGGCACCATCGGCTTCTGCATGGGCGGCGGATTCGTGCTGGCGCTCGCCGCGGACCAGGGCGAGCGGATCAGCGCGGCAGTGCCGTTCTACGGCGTCGGCCAGGGACTGCCGGACGCCTACCAGGGGCTGCGCGCGGCCGTGCAGGGCCACTACGGCCGGCAGGACAGGTCATACCCGGTCGAGAAGGCCGAGGCCCTGGAGGAGCAGATCCGACGGGAGTCCGAGGCCCCGGTCGTGGAGTTCCGCTTCTACGACGCCCCGCACGCCTTCCACAACGACGAGAACCGGCGCAACTACCGGCCCGACGAGGCCAGGCTGGCCTGGGGACGCGCGGTCGCGTTCCTGCGCGAGCACGTGCGGTAGTCGTCGACGACGGCTGTCCCCCGAGGCGCCCACACGGGGAGACGCTGGGGCGGCCCTCTGTTGCCAGGCTGTGGAAAACGGTCTCCGCCGCGTGAAGACGTGGTGGAACTGCGGCCTCCGCGAGGGGAACCTGTGGCCGGACGGTGGAACGGCGCTCCGTAGCGTGGAGCACAACAACTCGCCGCAGCGCTCCACCTGAACGAAGGGCTCTCCCCATGACCGCCACCGCCGTCGCCGCCGTCTCCCGCCCCCGCCGCTACCGCGTCCTGGTTCCCCTGGCCGGCCTCGCCGCCGCCGCCGCGCTCGCCGTGGGGTCCGGTGCGGACTTCACCTCCAACTCCGTGAACTCCGCCAACGCCTTCACCACCGGCACGCTGACCCAGACGAATTCCAAGGCCAACAGCGCCATCTTCAACGTCGACAACCTCAAGCCCGGCGACACGGTCAACGGCTCGGTCACCATCACCAACTCCGGCAGCCTGGGGGCCGGCTTCAAGCTGAAGGAGACCGCGACGAACGGCTTCACCACGAAGTCCAACCTCAGGCTCACGATCACCGAGTCCGGTGCGAGCGCCCCGGTGTGGACCGGCACCTTCGGCGAGCTCACCGCCGCCGGCCCGCTGACCCTGGGTGACTGGACCCCGGGCCAGGCCAAGACCTTCGTCTTCAGCGTCACGCTCGCCCAGTCCGCCGACAACACCGAGCAGGGCAAGACCGCCACCGCCACCTACAGCTGGGACGCGGTGCAGGCGGCCGCGGAGACCTACAACCGCTGATCCACCCGCCGGGACGGTCCGGGAGGACCGCCCCGGCGTCCGTTCTGTTCACCGACGACGGCGGGGCGATCCCGCAGCAGGAGGCCACCGTGCGCGCACTGCGGACCGTGACCCGGGTGCTCTCCCGGACCGTCCTGAACCTGGCGTCGCTCGTTGTGCTGGCGCTGGCACTGGCTATGCTCGTGCCGGGCGTCCTGGGCTACGAGCGCTACGTCATCACGGGCGCCTCGATGTCCGGGACCTTCGAGAAGGGCACCCTGGCCATCGAGAGCGAGGTGCCGGTCGCGGACCTGGCGGTCGGGGACGTCATCACCTATCTGCCGCCGCCGGACTCCGGCCTCACCGGGCTGGTCACCCACCGGGTGCTCTCCGTCGAGCCCTCCGAGACCGGTCCCGTGTTCCGCACCCAGGGGGACGCCAACGCCGACCCCGACCCGTGGACCTTCCAGCTGCCCGGCCCCACCCAGGCGCGGTTGGAGTACGCCGTCCCCCACCTGGGCTGGGTGTTCATCGCCCTGTCCGACCCGCAGACCCGTCAGCTGGTCATCGGGGTCCCCGCCGCGGCGATCGCCCTTCGGTGCCTCGTCGAGGTCGTGCAGGTGCTGCGCCGCCCCCGGACCCGCGCCGGTCGCCCAGCGGGCACCGCCTCCCGGACACGAGGCTCCGTTCCCGCCGCCTGACACCGGAGAGGGAAACGCCCCGGGACGAACGAGCGCTTCGACGCCCTGGTCCCGGTCGCGTGCTCCTCCACCGCGGAGGTGTTCCCCAACTGTGGGCGGGGCCGCCGGAATTGTTCCGATGCTGTTGCCCGCCGCTCTCTAGCGTGGGAACCGACCACTCCACCTCGACCGCCGCCTCCGGGAGCCACTGATCGCCATGACCGCACGGACCGTCCTGACCGCCGTCCTCGTCGTCGTGCTCGGTGCGCTCCTGGGTCTGTCCGCCACGGTCGCGCACTCCTCCGCCGCCTTCACCAGCGCCTCCCGCACCGGCCAGAGCACCGTCCGGGCCGCCGCCGACTGGACGCCCCCGAAGGTCACGATGACCGCCCCGGCGTCCACGGTGACCGGCACGGTGACGCTGAGCGCCACGGCCACCGACGCCGAGTCCGGGATCACCGGCGTGGAGATCCAGTACCAGCCCGCCGCCGGCGGGACGTGGGAGACCGTCTGCGCCGACACCGCGGCGCCGTACAGCTGCTCCTGGGCCACCGCCGGTGTGGCGGACGGTTCCTACGCCCTGCGGGCGGTGGCCACGGACCAGGCCGGCTACAGCGCCGCCTCGAGCAGCGTGAACACGCTCGTGGCCAACACCTCGACCGTGTTCCTCGCCGACCCCGGGGACGCCCTGCGCGGCTCCGTGCAGCTCACCGCCACGGTGGTCCACTCCGGCACCTCCACCCCGGCCGTGAGCTTCGAGTACATCGCGAGCGGCTCGACCAACGGCAAGTGGAGCACGGCGTGCACCGCGCCGTCCGGCCAGTACTCCTGCTCGTGGAACACCGCCGGGCTGACCGGCGACTACGACCTGCGCGCGGTGGCCGTGACCGGGAGCACGACTACCGTGTCCGCCACCCGCACCGAGGTCCTGGTCGACAACACCGCGCCGACCGTGACCATGACCGACCCCGGGTCCCCGCTCAGCGGCACCCGCACCTTCGCGGCCACCGCCGCTGACGCGCACTCCGGGATCGCCCAGGTCGAACTCCAGTACGCGCCGACCGGCAGCAGCGCCTACCAGCAGCTGTGCGTGGTCGCCGAGGAGCCCTACAGCTGCCGCTTCGACACGACGCGCCTGGCCGGCGGGACGTACAGCTTCCGGGCGGTCGCCACCGACGCCGTCGGGAACAGCACCACCTCCACCGCGGTGACCAACCGCACCGTCGACAACACCGTGTCCTCCGCCTCGCTGGAGGACCCGGGCGCCTACCTCAGCGGGATCCAGACGCTGAGGGCCGTCGCCAACTCCACCGCAGGCATCAGCTCCGTGCAGATCCAGTACGCGCCGACCAAGGGCGCCACCTTCACCACCATCTGCACCGACACCACCGCCCCGTACAGCTGCGACTGGAGCACCGCCTCCGTGGCCGACGGCACCTACGACCTGCGCGCGGTCCTCAAGGACACCCAGAACCGGGAGACCGTCTCCGCCGTCGTCGCCGCCCGGCAGGTGGACAATGCTCCGCTGCGCGGGGCCGACGTGCAGACCGCCAACGGCGGCACCACGGTGGGCCGGCTCGACGCCCGGGACACCATCACCTACACGTACACGGGACAGATCGCCCCGGCCTCGGTCATCCCGGGCTGGGACGGCGCCCAGGCAACCTCGGTGGTCGTGACGCTCAACGGCACCAGCACCGGTTCCGTCCTCACCGTGGGCCGCACCGCCGGCGCGGTGAGCAACCTGGGCTCGGTGAACCTGCGGCAGACCTACATCCGCAGCGGACGGACCGCCACGTTCAACGCCACGATGACCACGAGCACGGTAGTCGTCAACGGGGTCACCCGCAGCACGGTCACCGTCACGCTGGGCGCGGCCATCAGCGGCGCCGGCAGCCTGCGCACCACCTCCACAGGGGCTGCCATGGTGTGGACGCCCTCGGCGGCGGTCGTGGACCTGGCCGGCAAGCCGGCCTCGACGAGCCCGGTCACCGAGACCGGCGTCCTGGATCGGGAGTTCTGATGCGGACCGTGCCGAGGACCACGTCGCGGGTCGCGTCCGGGGGAACTCCGCCGACACCGCCGCGGGTCACGTCGCAGACCACGTCGGGGCTGTCACCGAGAGTCGGGCCGGGTTCGGCGTCGAGGAACCGGACCGCGGTGCCGGCCGCCCTGGTGCTTGCGGCCGTCCAGCTCGGCCAGGCCGTGCTCCTGCGCATCGAGGCCGGTTACCTCAGCGTGCTGCTGGTGCTCGGCGCCGCCCTGTGCGCCGCGGCCGCCGCGGGACTGCGCCGGCGCTGGGACTTCACGGCCCGCTTCGCCCTGGTGACGCTGGCGGCGCTGACCCTGCTGGCGGAGGGCCTGCTGCTCGTGCTCGGGCTGCCCGGCGTCGGCCACGCCGTGGCGCGGGTCGGCCTTCCGGCCACGGCAGGGGCCGCCCTGCTGGGCGCCGTCGTCCTCCTCGTGACGCTGGAGCGGGACCGGCGCGCAACACTGCGGGCATTCCCATGAGAATGGATATTCTTTTGCCATGGCACACACCCTTCTGCTGGTGGAGGACGACGACGGCATCGCCCTCCCGCTGACCCGCGCCCTCGAGCGGGAGCAGTACGCCGTGGAGCGGGTGGGCACGGCGCAGGCCGCGCTCGACCGGATCGCCGCCGCACATCCGCCCCTGGTCGTCCTGGACCTCGGCCTGCCGGACGGGGACGGGCTGGACGTGTGCCGTCAGGCGCGCGAGGACGGATTCACCGGTGCCGTGCTGATCCTGACGGCCCGCGGCTCGGAGATCGACCGGGTGGTCGGCCTCGACGTGGGCGCCGACGACTACCTGGCCAAGCCGTTCAGCCTGGCCGAGCTGCTGGCCCGCGTCCGGGCGCTGCTGCGCCGGCAGGCCGCCGCACCGGCCCCCGCGGCCCAGGACGCGGCGCCGTCCCACGGGTTGCGGGTGGACCCGCAGTCCCGGCAGGCCTTCGTCGCGGACACCGCCCTGCCGGTGACCGCGAAGGAGTTCGACGTCCTGGCCGAACTGGACGGCGTGCGCGGCAGCGTGGTGACCCGCGAGCAGCTGATGGACCGGGTGTGGGACGAGAACTGGTTCGGCTCCACCAAGACCCTCGACGTCACCGTCGCCCGCCTGCGCCAGAAGCTGCACACCTCCGGCGCGCCGGCCCAGATCGTGACCGTGCGCGGCATCGGCTTCCGGCTCGAGGAGGACCCGGCGGATGCGTGAACGGCTGATCGCGGCGCTCGTGGGGCTCACGATCGCCGTGATCACCCTGTTCGCCGTGCCGCGCGCCTACATGGTGGCCGACGAGGTCCACAGCACCGTGACGCGCCACACCGAGCACTCCGCCGGCCTGGTGGCGGCCGTGCTCACCGAACGTTCCCGTGCGGGCGGCGCGATCTCCGACGCCGACCTGGCCGGGCTCGTGGGCGCCGGGGAACGGCTGGTGCACCGTGACCCGGACGGCGCCGTGCTCGCCACCGCGGGCACGATCGGGGACCACGCCGCGGATATCGTGGCGACCCGCACCCTGCCGGACGGCACCGTGGTGGAGCTGACCCGCACCGGCCCGGCCGTGACCGACCGCATCACCGACGCCGTGATGCCCGTGGTGCTCCTGGGTCTCGCCCTGGTGGGCCTCGCCGTCGTGGCCGCCGTGGTGCTGTCCCGCCGGCTGGCGCAGCCCTTCCAGCGGCTGGCCGACGCCGCCCGGCAGCTGGGCGACGGCACCTTCCGCCTGCCGCGGCTGGACTCCTCGCTGCCGGAGGCCCGGGCCATCGGCGCGGCCCTGCACGCCAGCTCGCGGCAGCTGGAAGCCCTCCTGCGCCGCGAGCGCCAGTTCGCCGCCAACGCCTCCCACCAGCTGCGCACCCCGCTCACCGCCCTGCGCCTGGAGCTGGAGGACCTCACTTACTGGCCCGAGACCACCCCGGCGGCGGCCGAGCAGCTGCACCGGGCGCTGGGGGAGCTGGACCGGCTCGGGAGCACGGTGAGCGAGCTGCTCGATCTCTCCCGCGGCCGCCGCCTGGACCGCCCGGTGCCGGTGGACCTGGCCCTGCTCACCGCGGAGACCGCCGAGCGCTGGAACGCCCAGGCCGGTGCGGAGGGCCGGGCCGTCAGCGCCATGGCGCCCCAGCCGGCCCGGGCCCGCACGAGCCCCGGCCCACTCCAGCAGATCCTGGACGTGCTCATCCACAACGCCCTCGTGCACGGCGCCGGTGACGTCCGCGTCCGGACGCACGACGCCGGGACGCACTGGGCGCTCGCGGTGCAGGACGAGGGCCCCCGCCCCGCCGACCGGCGCATCTTCGACCGCCACGTCACCACCCGCGCCGACGGCGAGGGCATCGGCCTGGCCGTGGCCGCCGAGCTGGCCGAGGCCCTCGGCGGGAGTCTCACGCTCGAGCAGACGCCGACGACCACCTTCCTGCTGCGCCTGCCGCAGCATCCGGCGCGCGTGCCGGCCGCCGGCTGAGGCGCCGGCTCACCACTCCGCGAAGGAGCCGTCGGCGTGGCGCCAGACCGGGTTGCGCCAGCGGTGGCCCTCCCGGGCCCGTTCCAGGACGTACTCCTCGTTGACCTCGATGCCCAGTCCGGGCCCGCCGGGGATGCGGACCATGCCGTCCTCGTAGTCGAAGACCGACGGGTCGGCCAGGTAGTCCAGCAGGTCGTTGCTCTCGTTGTAGTGGATGCCCAGGCTCTGCTCCTGGATGAAGGCGTTGTAGCAGCCGGCGTCGATCTGCAGGCACGCCGCGAGGGCGATGGGGCCCAGGGGGCAGTGCAGGGCCAGGGCGACGTCGTAGGCCTCGGCCATGTGGGCGATCTTGCGGGCCTCGGTGATGCCGCCGCAGTGGGAGGGGTCGGGCTGGATGATGTCCACGGCGCCGGAGGCGAGGACGTCCTTGAAGTCCCACCGGGAGAACAGCCGCTCGCCCAGGGCGATGGGCGTGGACGTGCTGCGCAGGGGGTCGAGGAAGCCGCCGACGTTCTCGCTGAGGACGGGCTCCTCGATGAACATCAGCCGGTAGGGCTCGAGCTCGCGCAGCAGCACCTTGGCCATGGGCTTGTGCACGCGGCCGTGGAAGTCCACCCCGATGCCGATGTCCGGCCCTACCGCCTCGCGGACCGCCCGCACGCTCTCCAGGCACAGGTCGACCTTGTCCCAGCTGTCGACGTACTGCAGCTCCGCGGTGCCGTTCATCTTCACGGCGCTGAAGCCGCGCTCGACGGCGGCCCGGGCCGCCGCGGCGGTCTCGGTGGGGCGGTCCCCGCCGATCCAGGAGTAGACGCGGATGCGGTCGCGGACCTTCCCGCCGAGCAGCTCGTGCACCGGCACCCCGAGGGCCTTGCCCTTGATGTCCCACAGGGCCTGGTCGATGCCGGCCAGGGCGCTCATCAGGATGGGCCCGCCGCGGTAGAACCCGCCGCGGTACAGCACGGTCCACAGGTCCTCGATGTTGCGGGGGTCCTGGCCGAGCAGGTAGTCCGAGAGCTCCTCGACGGCGGCGGCCACGGTCGCCGCCCGGCCCTCGACGACCGGTTCGCCCCAGCCCACGACGCCCTCGTCGGTCTCGATCTTCAGGAACAGCCACCGCGGGGGAACGGTGTAGGTGGTCACGCCGGTGATCTTCATGGGGTCTCCTCGCTCACTTCTCGGGGTGCTCGCTCGCCGAGCGCCAGGCCCGGACGAGGGCCTCGGCGCGGGCGGACAGGTCGGGCCCGGACACGCCGGGCCGGTAGAGGGACGAGCCGATGCCCGCCCCGCCGGCCCCGGCGGCCACCCAGTCCCGGAGGTTCTCGGCGTCGACCCCGCCCACGGGCAGGAACTCGACGTCCGCCGGGACCACGGCCCGCCAGGCCGTCATCCCGGCGATCCCGACCGCGTCGGAGGGGAAGAGCTTGAGGCTCCGGGCGCCGGCCCGGATGGCGGCGAAGGCCTCGGTGGGAGTGGCCACGCCGGGGTAGCTGCGCATGCCGAGGCGGACCGTCTCGGTGATGACCTCCGGGTCCATGGCCGGGGACACGACGAGGCCGGCCCCCGCGGCACGGGCGGCCCGGACCTCCTCGACCGTCAGGACGGTGCCGGCGCCCACGGCGCAGTCCTGCGGGAGGTTCTCGCGCAGCACCCGGACGGAGTCCAGGGGGTCGGGGGAGTTCAGCGGGACCTCGAGGGCGCGGAAGCCCGCCGCGTACAGCCGGTCCCCGACCTCGGGGGCCTCCTGCGGGGTGAGGCCCCGCAGAATGGCGACGAGGCCGGTGGGAGTGTGAGTCATGCCGTTCCTTTCGCGGGGGGATCGAGAAGGCCGGCGGCGAGCGCGATGCTCCGCAGGCCGTGGGTGACGACGTCGCCGCCGACCACCGGGGCGTCGACGCCGAGCTGGTGCAGGGCGCGCTGATAGCGCCGGCACAGCTCCGGCTCCCCGCACAGCAGAACCTCGGCCGGCCGGTCGCCGGGCGAGCCGCCGGAGCCGGCGGCCAGCCAGTCGCGCACGCAGGAGGCCACCTCGGCGCCGATCATCAGCCCGGAGATGTAGTCGTCCACCTGTTCGGCGGCCAAGCGCCCGGTCAGCGGCAGGGTCCGTGCGGAGAAGAGGGTGGCCAGGATCCCGCCGCCGGGGTCCGCGCTCAGCGACGTCCGGACCCCGCGGTCGAAGGCCTCCAGATCGGGTGCGTCGGGGCGGCGGGCCAGCCGGCCGAGGATGCTGTGCCGGGTGACCAGGCCGTAGACCTCACCGGTCATCACGGTGAGGAAGTCGAGGACTCGGCGTCCCTCCACGCGCACCCACTTGGTGTGCGTGCCGGGCAGGACCACGACCGTCCCGTGCTGCTCGCGGGTGTCCGCGTCGCCCTGGGCGGACTCGAGCACGCCCAGGATCTGGGTCTCCTCCCCGCGCATCACCTGGGGCAGCTCGCCGTCCGTCAGCAGGCCCGGCACCACGTGCACGGGCCCACGGCGGGTGGAGATCGCCGTCAGCGCCCCGGCCAGGGCGCCGAGGTCCTGGGGCAGGCGCTGATACGGCACGTCCGCCCAGCCCTGGTTGCTGCCGACCATGCCGGAGGCCAGCACGGGGACCGACGGGTGCGCCTCCAACCACGGCCCGCACATCCGCTCGAACTCCTCCTCGAAGGCCGCGCGACGGTCCTGCGCGGTGGCCAGCCCGTCGGTGACGGCGAGGATGCCCCGGCCCGCCGGTGCGGTGTCGAGGACGGGGCCGGTGCTGTCGAGCAGGTAGGCCCGCGCCGAGGTCGTCCCCCAGTCCAGGGCGACGAGCCGGGAGGCGCCCGGGCCGGCCGCGGACGGGTCGGGGGTCGACGGGTCGGGGCCGGTGGGGTCGAATGAGAGCTGGGGCACACTCGGAGTGTGCGACATGCATCTCACTATGTCGAATGGCGTCGTACATATCGGGACATGGCGGTGTCGCCCAGGTCCGGGCAACGGCAGGATCGCCTCCTAGACTTCCCTGCATGACCTCCGAGAGCAGCCCGCCCCGGGCACCCGTTCCGCAGGGGACCCTCACCCTCGCCCGCGGCCTCGACATCCTGCACGCCGTCGCGGAGGGCGCGCACGACCTGAAGGGCGTCGTGGACGCCACCGGCATCGGGCGCAGCACGGCGCACCGGCTGATCCAGCTGCTGGAGCAGCGGGGCTTCGTCCGGACGGTCCACGGCACGTCCTACACGCTGGGGCCGCAGCTCATCGACTACGGCTTCCGCGCCCTGCACCAGCAACCCCTGCCGGTCCTCGCGCGCCCGGTCCTGGAGCGGCTGGCGGCCACGGTGCAGGACACCGTGCACCTGGCCGTGGAGGACGCCGGGCAGGTGCTCTACCTCGACAAGATCCCCGGCTCGCGGGGAGCCGAGATGCGCTCGCGGATCGGGCACCGGATGCCGCTGACCCGCACGGGCATCGGCAAGTCCCTGCTCCTGGACGAGCCCCACCGGTGGGCGGAGCAGTACACCGCGGAGCACCCGGGGGCGCACTCCCCGGAGGAGCTCGCCGCGTTCCGCCGGACGATGCAGGACTACGCCGGCCAGGACAGCACGATGGACCTGGAGGAGAACGAACCCGGGATCCGCTGCGTCGCGGCCCCCGTCCGCGACGCCCGCGGCGCGGTCGTCGCGGCCATCAGCGTCTCGGCCACGCAGCCGTACATGCCCGCCGAGCGCATGCAGGCGCTCGTGCCGGTCGTGCGGCAGGCGGCGCAGGCCATCGGGCGCGAGCTCGGCCGCAGCGCGTGACCCGGGCCGCGCCCGCGGGCGGGCACGCGCGGTCCCGGTTCCCCGGGCGGCACCGTCAGGGCGGGTCGGTCGCCGGGGCCTCGGGCGCGGTCCCTAGGGTGGAGGAATGAACGACGGGAAGACTCCGCAGCCCGCCGGCTCGCCCAAGGAGCAGCTGCTGGCGGCCGTGTGCCTGGGCGGTCTCCTGCCGCTGCTGTCATGGCTGCTGGACAGCCACCTGGTGGCGCTCGTCTGCTCGCTGGCGCTGAGCTTCGTGATCTCCGGCCTGCTGCGGCAGCGCGCGCTCCTGCGCCGCGGCACCGACCCGCACACCGACCCGGAGCCGCCCACGACGTAGAGCGGGCACGGCGCCGAACGGCCTCGTCCGGTGGCGTCCCGCCGAGAGCAGAGGAGTCCGCATGACCGAGATCTGGCCCGTGGTGCACGCCGAGCGCCAGGCGCTGGCCCGGGACCTGGAGCACCTGCCGGGGCCGCAGTGGGCCACCCCGTCGCTGTGCCCCGGCTGGGACGTCCACGACGTGCTGGCCCACCTCGTCGACGACGCGAGCACGACGCGGCCGGGCTTCCTGTGCCGTCTTGCCGCCGCCGGCCTCGACTTCGACCGCTGCAACGCCCGGGGCATCGCCCGGCAGCGCCGTGCCGATCCGCGCGCGACCCTGGCCGCCTTCCGCGCGGTCAGCGACCGGACGACGAGCGCCCCGGCGGCGCCGGCCACCCGGCTGGTCGAGGCGTTCGTGCACGGGGAGGACATCCGGCGGCCCCTCGGCATCCGTCGCGACTATCCGCCCGCGTCCGTCGCCGAGGCCCTGCGCCACCAGCTGCGGACCAGCGTGCGATTCGGCGGGGGAAAGGAGCGCGCCCACGGGGTGCGCCTCGTGGCCACCGACGCCGGACTCGAGGCCGGCACGGGCCCGGACGTGCGCGGGACTGCCGTCGCCCTGCTGCTGGCGGTGTCCGGGCGCGCGGTCGAGCAGGGGGAGCTCACCGGCCCGGGTGCCGCGGCCCTCGTCCGCTGAGTGCGGCGTGCCCGCCCCGGCTGCCGGCCCGCAGCGCGGTTGCCGCCGTCCGGGGCGGCCGTGGGGTCAGCTCCGGCGCAGCGGGCGCTCCAGGATGCCGGTGGAGACCGCGACGAGGACGGCGCCCCCCACCAGCAGCGCGGCCCACCCGTACGCCTGGGCTCCCAGAGCCAGCACCACGCCGTTGGCGATGAACAGCGCCACGGCCACCACCGTCAGCCACTGCGCCACCCGGTCCTCCCGCACTTCCCGAACCCCCGCCACTGCGATCCCCTTCGTCGTCTCTTCCACGGCTGCGATCGCAGCCCGGTTCACCCCCAAGTTAGGTGCCGACCGGGTTATATGTCTCTGGACTTAAGTCCAGAGCTCCGGGCACCCGCGGAAACATCGGGCCTGGTCAGCGGGAAGACGCGAACATGACGAAAGATTGCTCCACGGCCTCGACGGCGCCGTGGCCTCGCCTCAGTCCGAGGAGCCGCCGTCGCGGGCGCGCCCGCCGAAGGTCCCGCGGGTGACGGCGCGGTACGAGGCGGCGACGATGTCCTCGAGCACGCCGAGGTCGATGCCGTCGAGGTCCTTGACATAGAGGCACCCGACGCCCGTCGTGTGGGGGCCCAGCCGGGCCAGCTGGTCGGGGTAGGCGCTGACGCCGTCGAACAGGTAGATGGTGGTGGCGGCCCGGCGCGGGGCGAAGCTCGCCGCCGGGGCGTCGCCCTCGTGGCCGCTGGCGTAGCGGTAGTGGTACTCGCCGAAGCCGACGATCGTGCCCCACATCGTGGGGGTCTCTCCGGTGGCCCGGGCGAACAGCGGGAGCAGCCGCTCGGCGTCGGTCCGTCGTCTCCGGGGCGTGACGCCTTCGAGGAACTCCTCGACCGGCTGGGGGGTCTTCTCCACGGTGACTCCTCGGACGGGGGCGGTGCGGGGCGGGCCGCCCCGGGCCGGCGGCGTCGCCGGTCCCAGGGTCACCGTACGCCGCGCGGCGGACGCGGAAGGGCCGGCCGGACGGAGACCAGGGGCGGCAGACGTGGTGGCCACGTCTGCCGCCCCTGGTCTCCGGGCGCCGGGTCCTGCTTACGGGGCGGCGGGGGCCGCTCCGGCGTCCGTGCCGGCGGCGCCCTGCTGGGCCGCCCCGGGGTCGAGCTGGCCGGTGTCGGCGCCCGTCTGGCCGCCGTCCAGCGGCTGGCTGCCCGTGCCGGCGGCCGCGTCGTCGGAGGTGGTCGTGTCGTCGCCGGTCACGGCCCCGCTGGTCGGGGCGGTCTCGCCGGGCACCACCTCTTCCGCCGTGGGGGCCGTGGTCGGCACCTCCGCCGGGTCGGCACCCTCGGCCGGGGCCAGCTCTCCGGTGGCCGGCGCCTGCTCGTCGGCCGGGGCAGGGGGCGTCACGCTGCGCACGGCCACGGACTCGGAGCCCGTCACGGTGCGCTGGATGGTGCCCGTGCCGCCGGAGAGCTCGGTGCCGGTCAGCGCCTGGATGCCGAAGACCGCGGCGACCGCCAGCCCGATGATCACCCCGGTGCTCACGAGCACCTGCTTCAGCGGCAGCCGGAAGCGCTGCCCGGGGGCCTCGTCCTCCACGGCGCTGCTGCCGTGGGTCTCGGGGATCCGCAGGCCGTCGCGGGTGAGGATGCGCTTGGTCACCACGGTGCGGACCTTCTGCAGGCCCTGTCGGCTCCGCTCGAGCGAGGTGGAGTAGATGACCACGGCGATGCCGGAGACGATGCTCGTCAGGGCGGCGCCGAGGACGGTGCCGACGACGCTGAGATGGCCGCCGATCACGGACATGGTCGCGGCGGTGGCGGCGCCGGCGAGCAGGCCCGGGACGTTCAGGGCCGAGCTCTTCTTCTCGGGCTTCTCGTCGGTGGGGGCCTGCTCGTCGGTGGGCGCGGTGCTGGTCTGTGGTTTCTCGAGGGTCATGCTGATGTCCTGGTCCGGTCGCGGGCTGGGGGGCCGGATCCCCGCGACGTCGCTCGGGTCGGCCGCATCCATTATCCCGGTTGACCTGGGATAACACAGCATGAGTGGGCATCCTCACACCCTGGGCGCGAGCCGGGCGCAACGTGGCGTCACAGCGCCTGGTCAGCGCCGGACCGGGCGCTGACCGTGGTGGTGCCGCCGCCGGAGGCGGCGCCATCGGGCCCGCCGAGGCCGCCAGGTGCGTCATCTTCCGATGCCGGGTAACGATCCGGGACGGGGGCAGAGGCCGGTCCCCGAGGCAGTCCTACGCTGGACGGAGCGGTCCGCCCGGGGTCGGTCCTGGGCCGGGGCGCATGATCTGCGGGGCCCGGCACCGGCCCGCCCCGCCCTCGATCCCGGTGTCCGCGCGGGTGGCCAGGAGCTGCCGCCGCCGTGGTGCGCGCCGCAGGGGTCGGCATCGTCGCCCACGACGACAGAGCCCGAAGCACCGCCGCCAGGGCGGAGGGGCCGCGCAGACGGCGTGCTCCGCCGACCGGGAGGAGAACACCGATGTCATCACCCATCCGATCCACACGCCGCCCGTTCGTCGCCGCGCTGGCGGCGGTGCTGCTCCTCGGGGCCGGCGGCGCCGTCGGCGTGCCGTCGGCCGCCACAGGACCCGCGACTGGACCCACGGCCGGACCCGCGCCCGGATCCACGGCGCTCCCCGCGCCCGCCGCTCCGGAGGCCTGTGTCACCGACGTCGACCGCGTCGTCAGCACCGATCCGTCCCCGCAGGCGGCGGAGCCGCTGCCGCCGGAGCTGACCGCGAGGCTGGACGCCGCCGCCCGGCGATCCTTCGGCCAGATCTCCGCCCCCGGAGCGGTCGTCGGGGTCGCCTCCCCGGAGGGGACCTGGACGCAGGCCTACGGGGTGGCCGACCCGGCGACCGGGGAGCCGATGGACGTCGGCGTGCACACCCGCATCGGCTCCGCCACCAAGCCCTTCACCGCCACCCTGGTGCTGCAGCTGGCCGAGGAGGGCAGGTTGTCCCTGGACGACCCCATCGGGGACTACGTCGAGGGCATCCCCAACGGGGACCGGATCACGCTGCGCCAGCTCGCGGACATGACCAGCGGCATCGCCAGCTACTCCCGCAACGAGGCATTCCAAAGAAGTCTCTTCGCGGCCCCGGAGACGGTCTACACGCCCGAGGAGCTCGTCGCCTACGGCGTGGCGGAGTCCCCGCTGTTCGCCCCGGGGGAGCAGTTCGACTACTCGAACACCAACTACGTCCTGCTGGGACTGGTCGTCGAGCAGGTCACCGGACAGCCGGTCGGGGAGGTGATGGAAACCAACATCTTCGACCCGCTGGAGCTCGACGAGACCGTCTGGCCCGGCGCCTCCACCGAGCTGCCCGAGCCCTTCGCCCGCGGCTTCACCCTGCAGGGCGACACCGCGACCCCCGAAGCCCCGGCCGACGCCACCCACTGGAGCCCCACCTGGGCCTTCACCGCGGGGAGCCTGATCTCGGACATGGACGACCTGCTGACCTTCGGCCGGGCCCTGGGCACCGGACAGGGTCTGCTGGAGGCCGACAGCCAGCGGGAACGTCTCACGTCCTTCGCACCGCCGGAACGAGGCTACGGACTGGGCTTCGGGTGCATCGACGGCTGGGTCGGGCACACCGGGGAGCTGCCCGGCTACAACACCACCGTCTACTACGACACCACCACCGACACCACCGTGGTCGTGCAGGTCAACAGCGACATCGCCTCCGGAGACTGCCCCGAGTCCCCGGTGCTGGCCGACGACCCGAGGACGCTGCCGTGCTCGGGGCCCGCCACCCGCATCTTCGCCGAGCTCTCCACCGCTCTGGGCCACACCTTCACACCCAACCCGCAGCAGTGAGCACGGGCGCTGCCCGTCCGGCGCGGTCGTGTGTCGCGGCTGCCGTCCTGCGGCGGCGACGGGCACCGCGGTGCGGCCTCAGTGGGTCAGCTTCAGCCCGAGGACACCGCCGATGATCATCAGCAGGAACACGATCTTGAGCGCCGAGACCAGCTCGTCACCGGTGGCCATCGCGTAGGCGACGGTGAGCACCGCGCCGATGCCCACCCACACCGCGTAGGCGGTGCCCACGGGCAGGTCCCGCATCGCCCAGGCCAGACCGGCCATGCTCGCCGCCAGGGCTCCGGCGAACACCGCGGACGGGCCGAGCCGGGTGAAACCCTCGGACCTGCCCAGGGCGGTGGCCCACACCGCCTCGAGAATCCCGGAGAGCACCAGAACGAACCATGACACGACAGCCTCCTGCGGGCCGTCTTGTCGCTCGCCGGGTACAGCACCCCTCGTCCGGGAGCCCGGGATCCCGGGCTCGTTCCCACCGTCTCACCCCCGGACGCCCGGGGCAACGTCAGACGGATCACCACCCGCGTGCCCGCGCGGACAGCTTCACGACGACCGCGCCGTCTCGGCCTCGACCAGGCGCTTGAGCCGCCGCAGGCTCTCGCGCAGCCCCTCGTGCATCGTGGTCATCCGGTCCGGGTCCCGGCCCAGGGTGCCGATGATGAACCAGCCGATCCGGCCGACCGGGCGGGCCACCTCGTAGGACTCCGTCACCCGGGTGCCGGTGCCCTCGGGCTCGAAGCGGTAGCGCCACACGATCGTGCCGGCGAACGGCTCGGTGCGCGCGAAGGCGAACTCCCGGCCGGGCTCGGCGGCCATCACGATCGGTCTGTTGTGCCAGGAGAACCTCGAGTCCTCCGGGGCCCGGTTGCGGGCCCGGAACCGGGCGCCGACGTGCGGGCCGCCGTCGTCGAGCCAGACCACCTCGTCGACCTCGGGACTGTACTCGGGGGTGCGGGTGACGTCGGCTACGACGTCGTAGACCGCCTGCGGCGGCGCCTCGATGTGCACGGACTCCTCGGCACGGCCCAGGGTCTGCATGGTGGTCCTCCGTGGTGGGATGGCGGGGCAGGTCAGGTGCCGGGCGGCCGGTAGTCGACCTGCGCGGCACGGCGCAGGGCGTCCAGGGTGTCCTCGACGCTCATCAGGACGGTCGTCTCCCACGAGCTCATGGCCCCGCCCCCGTTGATGGCCAGGGCCAGTGCGGCCATGGAGACGTTGTCGGGCGCCTCCCACAGGAGGTAGCCGTCGTGCGCGCCGAAGGCGTACCAGAATCCGTGCAGCGTGCCCCCGACCGAGGCGATGTTGGTCCGCGCGGCCTCCCGGCGGTCCTCCGGGTGGGCGATGAGCCGGGCCCAGGTCTCCGGGGTGTACGTGAACTTCGACAGATACAGCGGCATCGTCCCGTCCTTCCGGTGTCCCGGGTGGAGTCGCGGATCCACCCGGGGAGTGCGTCGACCGTAGGCACCCGGCGACGGCACGCCCAAGGGCGGCGGCCGGATCGTCGCCGGCCCGTGACTCTTCGCGCCTTCGTGTCGGCGGAGCTCGGTGCGGCGAGCGGTGGGCAGCGGGCGGTCCGATCAGGCGAGCGCGAGCACGAGCATCCCGACCCCGAGGGCGAGGTCCAGGGCCGCGCACCACTCGGCCAGCGACCGCGAGACCACGGCGTGGCGGCGCCAGTGCACGACGTCCCACACCCCGTGGCCGATCAGGCCGGCGGCGATCAGCACGCGCCCGGCCTCCGGGGCGAGCCACAGGGCACCGAGTCCGAGCGCCATGAAGCCGACGGCGGCGAACGGCTGCCAGCGCCAGGGCCCGGGCCGCGAGAAGGCGCCCCGGGCGGCGCCGACGGCGACGGCGCCCACCGCGACCGCGGTCATCGCGGCCAGCTCGAGGACCGGCCCCGACGAGACGAGCCGGGCGGTGACCACGGCGGCGACCAGGACGCCCAGCACCGGCCAGGACCAGCCGGGACGGACGAGGGCGGCAATCACCACATACGCCGTCGTCGCGAGCACCAGCACCAGGAGCACGGCCGTGATGCTGTTCGGATCGTCCGTGGCGAGGTTGAACGCGGCGAACGCCACGCCGAGGATCGTGGGCCACCGCCGTGCCAGCGCCCGCACGAGCCGGGACGCCGGTGCGGTCGGCGTCGTGGACGAATGGGTCGCGGACGGGGAACGGGAGCTCATGCCACGACGGTAGGACCGGCCGGACGTCACGCCCCGTGCTCCTGCTCCGCCGCGTCCGGATTCCTGGGATACTCGTCCCACCGATGCTGACGGGAGACCCCGATGGCCGATCGTTCCACGGCGGTGCTCGCCTACGAGGGGGCGGAGCTGCTCGACATCGCCTGCATCACCTCCCCGCTGGCGCTGGCCAACCGGATCGGCCGGTTGCCCGATCCCTACCGGGTGCAGGTGCTGAGCCTGCACGGGGCTCCGATCCGCTGCCAGACGGGCCTGACGCTGCAGGCCGACGGCGCCCTGGAGCGCGTCCTCGGGCCGGTCGACACCGTGATCGTCGCCGGCGGTGTCGGCCACCACCGGGCCGCCGCCACCGCGCCCCTCCTGCGGCACGTGCGACGCCTGGCAGCCACCAGCCGGCGGGTCGCCTCCGTGTGCACGGGTGCCAGCGTCCTGGCCGCCGCCGGTCTGCTCGACGGGCGGCGGGCCACCACGCACTGGTACTTCGCCGCCGACCTCGCCCGCCGCTATCCGCAGGTCACGGTGGACCCGGACCCGATCTACATCCGGGACGGGCGGATCGCGACGGCGGCCGGGGTCACCAGTGCCCTGGACCTGACGCTGTCCTTCATCGAGGAGGACCACGGGGTGCCGCTGGCCCGCCAGGTGGCCCGCAACCTCGTGACCTACCTGCAGCGGCCGGGCAACCAGGCGCAGATGAGCCTGTTCACCGGGGTGCCCGGGGAGGGCAACGACGTGGTGCAGGCGGCGATCGGGTTCATCAGCACCCATCTGGACGAGGACCTGTCCACGGCCGCCGTCGCCGGCCACGTCGGGGTCAGCCCCCGCCACCTCACCCGGCTCTTCGACGCGCACCTGGGCCGGCCACCGGCCCGTTTCGTGCGGCAGGCCCGCACCGACGCCGCCGCCCGACTCCTGGAGTCCAGCGCGCTGCCGGTCGCGGCGATCGCCCAGCGGTGCGGGTTCGGCTCCGCCGAGGCGCTGCGGCAGAGCTTCGTGAACCAGTACGCGCTCTCGCCCACCGAGTACCGGGCCCGATTCACCCGCCCGTCCCGTCCGGTCAGCGCGCGGCCGGCGGCCGGCGCATGAACCAGGTCGGCAGCCCCAGGGCCGGGGCCTGCCCGACCACCTCGTACCCGAAGCGGCGGTAGAACACCACGTTGGCCGGCTTGTCCGTCTCCAGGTAGCCCACCTGCCCGGTCGCGTCGAGCCGGCGGCAGTGCTCCCGCAGCACGGCGGTCCCGAGTCCTCGGCCCTGCAGGTGCGCGTCCACCGCGACGGGCCCCAGGTGCACGTGGGGCTCCGCGGGGTCGTGCGCGGCCCACACCCCGGTCCAGGCCCGCACCCGCAGCGCGGTCCGCGGGCCCAGGCGCGCCAGGTGCGGGAGCATCCGGAGCAGCCGCCGGGTCGTCAGCCGGCAGGTTCCCGGCGGGGCCTCGGCCGCCACCGCCACGAGCGCGCCCTGCCGGGTCACGCCCAGCAGGTGCAGGGCCGGCGACGCCGCCAGCAGGGCGCGGATCACCCGGGCGTGGCAGCGCAGCCGCCGGTCCGGGTCCGGGCCGTAGGCGGCGTGGTGGACGGGGTTGTCCCGCATGCCGCGGGCGATCAGCCCGACCGCGGCCGGCAGCTCCACCGGCCGCAGTGCACGGACCTCGGCCCTGGGGTCGCCGCTCCGGGCGGGACGCTCCCCGCGGGTGGTGCTCATGGCCGTCTCCTCGTCTCACGGTGTGCTCGGCGGAGCCGGGCGCCCGGCGTGGCGGGCGCTCCCGGTCCACGGCACCGACGGTACGGAGCGTCCCGGCCGCTGGCATCCGTCCGGCGGCGACGGACGGTGTCGCCGCCGGACGACCCCGGCCGCCTCCTCCGGGCGACCGGCGCGGAACCGGAGCCGGTGACCCCGCGTCCTGGTCCCTCCGGGCGCCGGTCAGCGCAGCGACCGGCGCATGAGGACGCGGGGGAACCCGTTCAGCGTCGAGGTGGTGTCGGCGGCCCAGGTGAAGCCGGCGCGCTCGAACATGGCGCGGGTGCCGACGTAGGCCATCGTGGTGTCGACCCTCCGATCCCCGTTGTCGACCGGATAGCCCTCGATCGCCGGCGCCCCGTGGCCGCGGGCGTGCTCCACGGCGCCGTCGAGCAGGGCGCGGGCCACACCCCGGCCGCGTCGGCCACCGCGCACCCGGAAGCACCACACGGTCCAGACCGGGAGGTCGTCGACGTGGGGGATCGTCCTGCTGTGGCTGAAGGTGTGCAGCTCGGCCCGCGGGGCGACGCCGCACCAGCCGACCACGGTGTCGCCGTCGTAGGCGAGGACGCCGGGCGGGATCGGGCGGGCGCACAGCTCCTGCACCTTCCGGGCCCGCTCCCGAGCGGTGAGTGCGCGGTTCTCCCGGGACGGCAGCCGGTAGGTGAGGCACCAGCACACCGTCGAGTCGGGGTTCCGGGGGCCGAGGACGGTGGCGACGTCGTCGAACCGCTCGCTCGTGGCCGGCCGGATGGTGAACGGGGTGGTGTCCATGGCCCATTCTCGCGCGGGCGCGGGCCGCGGGGCATCCACCAGCGGGAAGGAGACGATCCCGCCGTGCCGGTGTGGCCGGATCGTGATCTGCAGACCCTGGTCTCGATTGACCGGGCGTACGAGAATTTGACCATGCGGTCAGACATGGAACGGGACAGCCTGGGAACGTTCACGGAGCGGGCCCGGCGCGAGCAGATCCTGGCGTGCGCGGTCGGGGCGATCGCGGAGCTGGGCTACGCCCGGGGCTCCCTGGCGGAGATCGCCCGCCGGGCGGGGGTCAGCAAGGGCGTGGTCTCCTACTACTTCCCGGGCAAGGACCACCTGCTCGAGCAGGTGGTGGCCGACGTCTACACCCGGGCCGGGACGGCCATCGCCGCGGCGACCGCCGGGCGCAGCGGGGCGGCGTTCCTGCGGGCCTATCTCGAGGCCAACCTCGGCTTCCTGGCCGCCCACCCGGCGGACATCCGGGCCGTGACCGAGATCGTGATGAACCTGCGCGGACCGGACGGCGCTCCCCGGTTCGCCCCGACCGGGGAGGACCCCGTGCTCGGCCACCTGGAGCAGATGCTGCGGGACGGCCAGCGGGCCGGGGAGTTCCGCGACTTCGACGCCCGCAGCATGGCCGTGCTGCTGCGCGGGGCCGTGGACACCGCCTCCGGACGGCTGGTCACCGATCCCGGCTTCGACCTCGCGGCCTACACCCGGGAGCTCGTGGCCACGGCCGAGCTCGCCACCCGCAGAGCGCGCTGAGCGCACCGTCCCCGAGGAGGACGCCATGAGCAGTGCACGATCGTCAGCCCCCGACGACGCCCCCGACGACGCCGTCGGCGGCGCGCCTGATGTCGCGCCCGACGACGACGCCGCGTCACCGGGCCGGTGCAGCAGCGCCGCCTGGTGGCTGGGGGTGGACCTGGTCCTGCCCTTCGCCCTCTACTACGGGTCCCGGCTGGCCGGGGCGGACGCGTGGACGGCCCTCATGCTCGGCGCCGTCGGGCCCTTGGCGCGGGTGGTGATCACGGCCGTGCGCGCCCGGCGGCTGGAGCGGCTGGGCCTGTTCACGCTCACCGTGCTCGCAGCGGGCACCGTCGTCGGACTGCTGAGCCCCGACCCGCGGCTGCTGCTGGCGCGGGAGAGCTGGCTGACCGCCCTGGTGGGGGGATGGATCCTCGCCTCCCTGCTGGGGGAGAAGCCGGTGCTCTACGAGGCCACGCTGCGCCTGATGCCCGCCGAGGCCGCCGCGGGGTGGCGCCGGGACTGGGAGACCAGCCCCGGCTTCCGCCGGCTGCTGCGCCGGATGACCGCCGCCGTCGGCGCCGCGTTCCTGCTCGATGCCGCGGCCCGGGTGGTGATGGCCTACACGCTGCCCGTCGACGTGGTGCCCGCGGCCAGTGTCGGGCTGCTCGTGCTGCTGCTCGTGGCCGTGATCCAGGGCGGAAAGGCCTACGGCCGCCGGCACCTGGTCCCCGGCACGGGCCAGGGCGCTTCCGGCGACCGGGTCTGAGCCCGCAGCCGCCCCGTCGTCGCCCTCTGTCCGCGGCCGCCCCGGAGGCGACGGGCCGCGTCGCCTCCGGGGGACCCGCGGGGCCGTCGGGCGGCGATGGAGGTGCCGCCTCCGGCCCGATGTTCGCGGAGGCGGTGCTCCGTAGCGTCGAGGTCAGCTCGAACTGACCGCCGCTCGTGAAAGGAGCACCCCGTGCAAGCCCTGCGCCGCCTGGCCCTGCCCGTTCTCGTCGTCCACCTGTGGGTGACGATGACCCTGTTCGGGGCCATCGTCCTGGAGACGTTCATGGTCTACCCCAACGTCTTCGCCGATCCGCCGGCGTCCCTGGAGCTGACGATGGAATTCCTCGCCGTCAGCGGCCCGGCCGACTTCTTCCCGCCCCTGGGCTTCGCCGCCTGGGTCCTGGGTGCGGCCGCCCTCGTCCTGAACTGGCGGCTGCCCGCCGTCCGCTGGTGGGTGCTGCTGAGCCTGGCCATGTTCGTGGCCGAAGGGGTGGTCTCGATGCTCTACTTCTGGCCGCGCAACGACATCATGTTCGTCGAGGGCGCCGCCGTGCACTCCGCCGAGCACCTGCGCCAGGTCGCCGCCGAGTTCACCACCTGGCACGGCCGCTCCCGGATGGTCTTCAACACGGTCGCGGCCGGAGCCGCCTTCACCGCGTGCGCCGCGGCCTACCGGCACCGGATCCTCGCCCGGGCGGCGGCCGGGGAGCACCACCCGCAGACATCGCCGGCGCGGGCGTAGACACTGAACAGGACACCACCGACCGGAGGAGGCGCCGTGCAGGGATCAGCCGTCGTCCTCGGGGCCGGCATCGCCGGCCTCGCCACCGCCCGCGGGCTGCTCCGCGCGGGCTGGACGGTCCACGTGCTCGAGCGCTCGCCGGGCCTGCCGGGCACCGGCACGGCCCTGGGCATGTGGCCCGAGGCCATGCACGCCCTGGACCGGCTGGGGGTGGGGGACGAGGTCCGGAATGCCTCCGTCGAGCAGCGCGGCGGGCGGCTCCTCCGGCCGGACGGCACCGAGATCGCCCGCCTGGACCTCGGCCGCCCGGTCCGGCTGGTGCCCCGGCCTGCCCTGCTGGGAGCACTGGCCGCGGCGATGCCCCCGGGAGTCATCGCGTGGAACACCCCGGTCGCCGAGCACGCCGAGCTGCCCGCGGCCGACGTCGTCGTCGCCGCCGAAGGCATCCACAGCCCCACCCGCACTGCCCTGTTCGGCGCCGCCCCGCGGCCGCTGGGCACCGTCGCCTTCCGCGGCACCGTGCCCGGCCCGGCGGACGGGGTCACGGAGACCTGGGGGCCCGGGCGGCTCTTCGGCATCACCCCGCACGACGCCGGGAACACCAACTGGTTCGCGAGCATCCGCGCCGACCTCCTGCCCCCGGGAACGTCCTCGGACGGCGCCGCCCAGCTGCTGCGTGAGCTGTACGGGGACTGGCACGCGGAGGTGCGGCGCGTGCTGGACGTCCTCGAGGACGCCCCGATCGACCGGCGCACGCTGCTCGACGTCGCCCCGCCGCCCTCCTACGTCAGCGGACGGACCGCGCTCCTCGGCGACGCCGCCCACGGCATGGCCCCCAATCTCGGCCGGGGCGCCTGCGAGGCCCTCCTGGACGCCACGGCCCTCGTCGAGGCGCTGACCGCGGCACCGGACGTGGCCGGTGCCCTGCGCCGGTACGACGACGCCCGCCGCCGGCCGGCCACCCGCACGGTGCGCCTGGCGCGCCTGGCCAACACCGTGAGCACCGCGCAGCACTTCCTGCCCGTGCGCAACGCGGTCCTGGCCGCGGCCTCGGGCCTGAGCCGGTTGGGGTAGTCGCCGGCGACCGGCCGTGCGGGCGACCGCGTGGACCGGTGCACCGGGACGGTTCAGGTGCCGGGCGGCCGGTACCGGACCTGCTGGGCCCGGTGCAGGGCGTCCAGCGTCTCCTCGACGCTCATGAGCACCGTGGTCTCCAGCGAGCGCAGGGCCCCGCCCCCGCTGATGGCCAGTGCCACTGCGGCCATGGACACGTTGTCGGGGGCTTCCCAGAGGTTGTACCCGTCGTGCTCGCCGAAGGCGTACCAGAATCCGTGCAGCGTCCCACCGACCGATTCGATGTAGGCCTGAGCGGCCCGGCGGCGGTCCTCCGGGTGCTGGATCAGCCGGGCCCAGGTCTCCGGGGTGTAGCTGAACTTCGACAGATAGAGCGGCATCGTCCCGTCCTTCCGGTGCCCGAGGGTCTCCGGTGGCTGTTCCGCCGGGGTCCCCGAGTGCGGCTGCCCCGACCGTAGGCACCCGGCGGGAGGCGGCCCAAGGGCATCGACCAGATCGTCGCCGGTCCGTGACTCATGTCGTCTCCGTGTCCCTGTCGCACATCGTGAGGTCAGTCTGCCGTCGGTCGCTCGTGAACCGACCTCGGTGACGACCGGCCGGGCTCGTCGTGACGAGGGGAGTAGGGCCATAGCCGTCCGCGCAAGAGGGGACGTCCTGCCGGTCTCTTCCACCGAAAAACATGCCGCTGACGTGGGACGATAATGTCCGACCCCCGTTTCCCCACGTCTGGAGATCCCCATGGAAATCATCCCTGAGGGCCGGCCCCTCCATGTGCTGGCCGTCCTGCTCGGCATGCTGCTGGGCGTCAAGGCCCCGCCCGGGTCTCGGCGCTCGCTCGCCGGGTGGACGCTGGCCGCGGTCGCCGCCACCGCCTACGCGGCTCTGGTCGCGCGGGACCGGGACCGCAACGCCCAGTGGTGGTTGGCGCGCACAGCGTACGACCGTTGGGGTGCCTCGTGCCCGTGCTGCTGACGCCTCCCGATTCCCTGCGGGTCCCCGCCGACGGCGAGCTCGGAGGCTCGCTCTCCAGCGAGCTTGGACCGTCCGGCCCAGCAATGGCCGAGGCCAGGCAGAGCCGTCCTGGACACCTTCTGACCGGCGCCGCTGCGGTGACGCGGTCCCCGGCACGGTCGTCGGAACCGCACCGGGGACCGCGTCACCCCAGGTCGGAGCCCTGGATCAGCCCGGCCGGCCCGCCGGGGTGAGCTCCATGGGCAGCACGCGCCGCAGGACGTCGGAGAGGGTGATCACCCCGACGAAGCGGCCGTCGTGCCGCACGGCGGCGAGCTGCTCGCCGGCCTCCCGGATCCGGGCCAGGGCCTCGTAGACCGGGGTGTCGGCCTCGAGCACGAACGCCGGGCGGGACAGCTCCCGCACGGGCCGGCCCGGCGGCTCGAGCAGCGTGTCCCGGACGTGCACGACGCCGGGAGCGCCGACCTCGGGGTTCCCCACGAGGATGCGCAGGTGCCCGGTCCGGGTGGCGGCCTCCTGCACGTCGGCGGCCGTGGCTTCTGCGGGCACCGTGGTCGGCGGACCGTCGTGGGCGATCAGCGCCTCGACGGTGAGCTTCTCCAGCTCCAGGACGCCGGAGACCTGGGTGCGGAAGGAGGAGTCGAGGGCCCCGACGGAGGCGGAGTGCTCCACGAGGTGCTGGATCGTCTCGGCGTCCTGGCCGCCGACGGCCGCGCGGTCCACCGGGGTGACCCCGCTGGCGGCGACGAGCCGGTTGGCGATGGCGTTGACCCAGACCAGCAGCGGGCGCACCAGCCAGATGAAGCCGCGGGAGGGCACGCCGATGAGCTTGGCCGAGGTCTCCGGGTTGGCGATCGCCCAGGACTTCGGCGCCATCTCGCCCACCACCAGGTGCAGGAAGGTGACGAACAGCAGCGACAGGGCGAAGGCGGCGCCGTCGGCCAGTCCCTCGGGGGCGCCCCAGGCCGCGAACACGGGGCTCAGCCACGCGTCGACGGCCGGCTTGGTCACCGCGCCCAGGGCGAAGGTGCAGGCGGTGATGCCCAGCTGCGCGCCGGCGAGCATGATGGTCAGCTCGTTGATCCCGCGCAGCGCGGCGCGGGCGGAGCGGTTGGTCGCGGCCTCGGCCTCGAGCCGGTGGCTGCGGGCCCCCAGCAGGGCGAACTCGATGACCACGAAGAACGCGCTGAGCACGATGAGCAGCGCGGTGGTGACGGTGACGATCAGCGGGTCGGTCATCGGTCCTCCTCCCGGGTGGTGTGGGTGGTGCCACCGGCCGGGGCGGCGCCCGCGGCGGTGGTCTCCACGAGCCGCACGAGCAGCTCGCTGGGCACGTGCCGGGACAGCTCCAGCACCTCGACGTCGAGGACCCGGTGCACGGGGTCGTCCAGGACGAGGTCGCGGGGGTCGTCGGGCAGCTCCACCCGCATCACGTCCCCGGCGGCCGGCAGCTCACCGCGGTGGGCGATGAGCAGGCCGGAGATGGTCTCGTAGTCGCCGTCGGGCAGCTCGTGGCCGACGGCGCGCTCGACCTCGTCGACGTGGATGTCGCCGTCCATCCGCCAGGTGTCCTCCTGCTCGGCGGTGATGACGGCCGGGGGTTCGTCGTCGTGCTCGTCGGTGATCTCCCCGACCAGCTCCTCGGCCAGGTCCTCGACCGTCAGGACGCCGGCGAAGCCGCCGTACTCGTCGATGATGCAGGCCAGCTCCTGGCGCGACTCCGTCAGCCGGGCGAGCGCGTCGGGCAGGGACATGAGCGTGGGCAGCACCAGCGGGGGCGCCATGATGGCGGCCACGGTGGCGTCGTCGGGCGCGCTGCTGCGCAGCAGATCCGCGAGCTGGACGACGCCGAGGGGCTCCTCGGTCTCGGAGATCACCGGGTAGCGGGTGTGCTCGGCGGCCATGAGGGCGCGCAGCTCGCCCACGGTGGTGTCCGGGGTGACGGCGCCGACCTGGGAGCGGGGGATCATGGCGTGCTCGACGTCGCGGTCCGGGAAGTCGATGATGCGGTCGATGAGCACCGAGAGTCCCTCGGGCAGGTCGCCGCTCTCCCGGGAGTCGGCCACGATGCGCTCGAGGTCCTCGACGGTCGCGGTCGTGTCGACGTCGTGCACCGGCTCCACGCGCACCAGCCGCAGCAGGGCGTTGGCGGCGTGGTCGAACACGGTGATCAGCCAGCCGAACAGGGACAGGTAGATCGTCGTGGAGCGGGCCAGGGCCCGGGCCATCGGCTCGGGGTTCGCGATGGCGAGGTTCTTCGGGTACAGCTCACCGAAGATCATCTGCACGACGGCGGCCACGACCAGGGCGGCCACGGTGCCCACCGAGATGCTCAGCGCCGCGGGGACGCCGGTGCTGCCCAGCAGCACGGCCAGGGACTCCCCGACCAGTGGCTCGGCGACATAGCCGACGAGCAGGCCGGTGACGGTGATGCCCAGCTGGGCGCCCGAGAGCATGAACGAGGTGCGGCGGGTCACCTTCAGCGCACGCTGGGCGGCCTTGTCGCCGGCCTCGGCGCGCGCCCCCAGACGGGCGCGGTCCACGGACATGTAGGCGAACTCCTGGGCCACGAAGTAGCCGTTGGCGGCGATGATCGCGAGGATCACCACGATGCCCAGGAGCAGGGTGAGGAGCGCTCCGATCATCGGGGGCTCACCCCTGGGGAGGACGAGCCGGGCCGGAGCCTGCGGCGGTGGTCAGCTGTTGCGGGAAAAGGACAACTGTCGCCCGGGTCGTCGGACGACCCGGGTCTCGCAGGCGATGGGCCCATGACGGTGGAACACACACTCCAGTGGTCGGGGATGCAGATGCGCCGATCAGTCTATTTGCCCGCGCACGGCCGGACGGGCCCCAGCGTCGGATTCGAAGTGGATCCCCAGGTTCGGCCGCGCGTGCCCATGCTGCGCGCGTCGGGTCACAACCGGCAGTCCAGGTCCCGGTGTCACCCCGCGGCCGTGGTGCCACGGGCCTGATCTACGCTGGAGGCGTGATGTGCCCCGCCGCCGTGCGCACCCGCTCCTGAGCGTGCCGAGGCCCCGCCGCCTCGGGAACGAGCCCTCCCCGTGACCCGGTTCCGGATCACGGGTTCCCTCACGCTCCAGGAGACGGACCATGCACCTTCGCACCTTCCGCGCCGACGACCTCGAGGCCCTGATCGACCTCACCGTCCGCGCCTTCCGACCCATTCAGGACGGCATCCGGGACCAGCTGGGCCCCGAGCTGTTCGCCCGGCAGAACGGCCAGTGGCAGCAGGACTACCGCGACACGCTGACGGAACTCACCGGTCCGGAGCACCGGCACCGGTTCCTCGTCGCCGACCTCGACGGCGAACCCGCCGGCTACGCCGCCTGGGACGTCCACCCCGGCCCCGCAGGCCCGCAGGGGGAGATCATGCTTCTCGCCGTGGACCCCCGGCACCAGCGGTGCGGGCTCGGCCGCGCCCTGATCGACGCGGCCTGTTCGGCCATGCGCGCCGCCGGGTGCGTCGTCGCCTGGGCGAGCACCGGCGGCGACGATGCGCACGCTGCCGCCCGGGCCGCCTATGCCGCCGGAGGCTTCACCCCGCTGCCCACCGTGTTCTACAGCCGCGTGCTGTAGGCCGCTGCCGTGCCCGTCCGGGGAGCACAGCGCCGCCCGGACGGTCACGAGCTGCCGACCCGGAATTCACCATTGCGCACCCGCCGTGCGAGGCGCACAGTGTCTGCATGACGACGGGGAGACAGCTCGGGTTCGTGCTGGCGGTCGTGGTCGCCGCTGCCGCGCACCTCGTGGCCGGGTACTTCTACGTGGCCAGCGGGCTGATGGCCCCACTGTGGGCCGTGGTCCTGCTGCTCGTCTGGTGGGTCGTCCTCACCGGCGTCGGCGTGCGGCTGGTGCAGCGCCGGTCCTTCCTGGTGCTGCTCGTGCCCGTCGTGGCCGCGGTGACGTGGTTCGGGCTGATGTGGTTCGGCGGGGAAGTCCTCGGCTGGACGCCCTGACAGCGCGGTCCCCCCTGAGCGACCGGCGCGGCACATCCACGACTGCCGCACGAGTCCGACACTCCGGGAGCGGAGATGGCTGGAGGCGGACGTGCCCCCCAGCACGGTCCGCCTCCAGCGCTTCCCCCTCAGGGTGAGGCCGGCCGCGGCGCCACCTCGTGGACCCCCTTGTCCGACGGGCGGTGCGACACGGCCACGGGTGACCAGAAGTGCCTCTGGTCAGGCACTGGTCTTTCCCCACGACCACCATGAGGGATCGGCCGCCGGGCCCGCAAACAGGCCCCGAATATGACGCACTCCACAGGCAACATTGGGTTGCGCCCGGAAATCGCCCGGTGGCACCGTCCGTGCGGTCGGTCAGCGGGCGGTCCGCTCCCGGCCGACCCGATTGGTGAACTCGCCGCCCTGCGTCAGCGCCCGGAGGTTCTCGAGCAGCAGCCGCGCGGCCCCGATGGGCCGGCCACCGGCCATGTGCGGGGTGATGGTCAGCCGGGGCGCCGACCACAGGGGGGACTCCGCGGGCAGGGGCTCCTGGGCGGCGACGTCGATCGCCGCGCCGGCGATGGAGCCGCTGCCGAGGGCGTCCAGCAGTGCGTCCTCGTCGACCGTCGATCCCCGGCCCACGTTCACGACGAGGGCGCGCGAGGGCAGGGCGTCGAGTCGCTCACGGTTCAGCGCCCGCTCCGTCGCCGGGTCGTGCGGCAGGATCAGGACGAGCACGTCCGTCTCCGGCAGGTGCTCGGGCAGCTGCTCCGGGGTGACGACCGGATATCCGCCGCGCTCGCCGGCGCTGCGGGCCACGCCGGTGACCTGAGCGCCCAGGGCGGTGCACAGACCGGCCAGGTGCTGCCCGATGGCGCCGAACCCCCAGATGAGCACGCGCGCGTCCAGGAGCGTGGTGACCCGATCCTCGGGGTGCAGCGGTTGCAGGCCGCCCAGCCGCGGATCCCAGGAGTGCTCCTCCTGGGACCGGGCCGCAGCCGGCAACTGCCGTACCAGATGCAGCATGAGCGCCAGCGCGTGCTCGGCCACAGGCAGGGTGTGCAGGCCGACGCCGGCGCAGATGACGGCGTCCTCGCGGAACCCGGCCTCCAGCACGCTGTCCGGACCGGCCGCCAGCGCCTGGACCAGCCGCACGCGGGAGAGCCGGCGGGCCGTCTCCTGCAGGGCGTCGAGCGGGGTGCCCCAGACGACGAGGACCTCCGCGTCGGCATGCTCCGCCGGGACGGGGACCGCGGAGTCGTAGCGGACGACCTCGTGGCCGGTGAGGTCCGCGGGGTCGATGTCCGTGGTGTCGGGAATCAGGATCTTCATCGGGCCGGGCTCTCCTGGTCGGGGTCGGGCGGTCCGCCGTGCGGCGGGACGCGCGGCAGGTACTGGGGTCCACGGTACGGGCCGTGGGGTCCAGCATCTCGAAACCCAGGTCCTGGATCATCCGGCGGCCGCCGGGGCCGAGCTCGACGACCAGGACCTCCGCGTCCTGGTGGCGGGCCGTGGTGGCGATCTCCACGGGCTGTTGCCGATGGGGAGGTGGCCGCCTGCATGGTGCGGGCCTCCCCGGAAGTCGTTCGAGGCGTCAATTGCCGTCGTGTTCTTGTGATCCACGGCCCATATCCTGTAGGAATATCCAAAATCCTATAGAGGCGCCCGGGAGTAGTCAACGGTGCAGCGCACGCTGGGCCGCTGAACGCCGTGGATGACCGGCAACTACCGACCGCGCGTCACATCATTGCCTATGAGTCACATCACATATAGGATCCAGCTAATCCATATATTCAAGGAGGGTGACGATGTCCGCATCCGCGGAGTTCGACGTCCAGGGCCTCATTCGCCTGGCTTCCCAGGTCCTCGTGGCGCACGGCGTGCCGGAGACCGATGCCGACCTGACCGCACGCTCGCTGGTCCAGGCGGACCAGCGGGGTATCTACTCCCACGGCCTGCTGCGGTTGCCGCTCTACGCCGAGGCGCTCCGGCAGGGGGGGATCAACGCCGCCCCGGCCATGACCTGGACGCGTGACACCGGCAGCGTCGCGGCCCTGGACGCCGACGCGGCGCTGGGGCAGGTGGCCATGCAGGCGGCCGTGGACTACGTCCTGGAGCGCGGTGCCGCCCACGGCATCGCCGCCGTGGCCGTCAGCAACAGCAGCCACTACGGCGCGGGCGCCTTCTGGAGCGACCAGCTGGCGGCCGCCGGCTTCCTGACCGTGCTGACCTCCACCACGGGCCCCGTGGTGGCCCCCCACGGCGGCACCGAGAAGGTCCTGGGCACGAACCCGCTCACCCTGGGCGCTCCCAGCGCCGGGGAATGGCCGCTGACCGCCGACCTCGCCACCAGCAACGGCGCCTACGGGAAGGTGATCGCGGCCCGCAACGAGGGCACCCAGCTGCCCGAGGGGTGGGCCGTCGACGCCGAGGGCCGGCCGACCACGGATCCCGTGGCCGCGGCCGCAGGATCCATGATCCCCTTCGGCGGGCACAAGGGCTCCGCCGTCTCCGTGCTGCTCGAGGCCTTCTCCGCCTCCCTGACGGACGCCACCTACGCCTTCGAGACCGTCGACATCTGGTCCAACCCCGCCTCGCGGATGAACAACGGGCACCTGCTGATCGGTCTCGACACCGCCGCCTTCGGCGGGCGGGAGCACACGCAGGAGCGGGTGCGGACCCTGCAGGAGCGCGTCCGCGGCTCCGGCCCCGGGGGCCGGCCCGTCCTGGCCCCGGGCGACCCGGAACGCCTCCGCGAGCAGGAGCACGCCGCCACCGTGGCACTCCCCGCGTCCACCGCGGAGCAGCTGGCGGAGCTCGCCGCCCGTCTCGACCTCGATCCCGTCCCCACCACAGCACCGACCGTCTCCGAAAGGACCCAGCCATGACCCGCAAGACCTCGCTCGGCCGCTCGAGCACCTCCCGACGTGGCACGGCCGCCGCCCTCGGCGTCGCCGCCACCGCGACCCTGCTCCTCACCGGGTGCGGCGTCGGGGAGCCGGTGGACCGCAGCACCGTGGCTGCGGCCGACCCCGACGCCACGACCCTCCGCCTGGCCCACGTCTACGACGCCGGCCACCCGGTCGAGGAGTGCGGCGTCAGCACGCTCAAGGAGGAGCTGCAGGGCAGCGGTCTCCAGGTGGACAGCTTCCCAGCTGCCCAGCTCGGTAACGAGGCCGAGTCCCTCGAGCAGGTGGCGAACGGCAGCCTCGACATGGCCATCGCCGGCCCGTCCTTCCTGGGCGTGTGGCACAAGCCGGCCGAGGTCCTGGACGCCGCCTACCTGTTCGAGGGTGTTGACCAGTACGTCGAGACGGTGGAGGGCGAGACGATGACGTCGGTCTTCGACGACCTCTACGAGTCCTCCGACATCAAGGTGCTCTCCAGCTGGTACTACGGCACCCGCCACGTCACCGCCAACAAGGAGATCTCGGGCACCGAGGACTTCCAGGGCCTGAAGATCCGCACCCCGAACGCCCCGCTGTACCTGGAGAACATCAAGGCCATGGGCGGCACCGCCACCCCCATGGCCCTGGACGAGGTGTACCTGGCCCTCCAGCAGGGCGTCATCGACGCCCAGGAGAACCCGATCCCCACCATCGCCACCTCCAAGTTCAACGAGGTCCAGGACTACATCAACCTCACCGGCCACATGGTCCAGGGCGTCCACATCACCACCGGCCGCACGGTCTACGAGGGGCTCACCGAGGAGCAGCGCACCGCGCTGGACTCGGCCATGGGCGCGGCGGCGGACGCCACCCGCCAGTGCATCGAGGAGCAGGAGCAGTCCGTCCTGGAGGAGTGGAAGAACGGCGACGGGATCCAGGTCAACGAGAACGTCGACCGGGAGGCCTTCGCCGCCGCCGCCGAGGAAGCCATGCTCGAGCAGCCCTGGGGCGACGTCTACCAGCAGATCAAGGACCAGCAGTGAGCGAGCGCGCAGAGGCGGACCTCACCCCGCCGCACGAGCACAACCTCGCCTCGGGGCTGCACGTGCCGCAGGAGCCGGACGAGCCCGACTACCTGGAGCAGCGCAGCACGCTCTACCGCGGCCTCGTGGTGGCCGAGCGCGTGGCCTCCTGCTCCTTCCTGGTGGCCACGCTGGGCCTGATCGTCCTCCAGGTGGTCAGCCGATACATCTTCAGCACGCCGTTCACCTGGACCGAGGAGCTGGCCCGCTTCGCGCTGCTGTGGTTCGCGTTCGTCTCGGCCGGGTTCGTGATGGCCCGGCGCATCCACATCGCCGTGGACCTGGTGGCCAGCAAGCTCAGCCGCCGAGGCGCGATCGTGATGGACACCTTCGCCCTCGTCACGGTGGTCGTGGCCTCCGGGATCATGGCCTGGGCCGGAGCAGGGTTCGCCGCCGGTGCGGCCCGGCTCGCCGCCCCGGCGACCTCCCTGCCCATGAGCGTGGTCTACGCCTCGGCGGTGGTGGGCTTCGGGCTGATCTGCCTGCACGCCGTGCTGCACGTCTACCTCAACATCCGGCATCCGGAGCTGGTGCCGGAGGCCATGGAAAATCTCGAGCGGGAAGCGGTGTAGGACCCATGACTCTTCTGCTGATGCTGATCGGGCTGCTGCTGCTGCTGGCCCTGCGCGTGCCCGTCTCCTTCGCGCTGCTGATCCCGTCCCTGGTCTACGTCGTCTCCGAGCCGTCCCTGACCATGGGCACCGCCGTCCAGCAGACGGTCTCCGGCGTGGACAGCTTCGCGATCCTGGCCGTGCCGATGTTCATCCTGCTGGGCAACCTCGCGAACGTCTCCGGGGTCACCGACAAGCTCTACGACGCCGCCGTGGCGGCCATCGGCCACCTGCGCGGGAGCCTCGGCTACGTCAACGTGGCCACCAGCTTCGGCTTCTCCTGGATGAGCGGCGCGGCCATCGCCGACGCCGCGGCCATGGGCCGGGTACAGGTGCCGGCCATGGTCCAGCGCGGCTACAAGCCGGAGTTCGCCCTCGGGGTGACCGGGGCCTCGAGCCTCATCGCCCCGATGATCCCGCCGAGCATCCCCGCGATCATCTACGCGGTGACCGCCGGCGTCTCGGTCGGCGCGCTGTTCATGGCCGGCATCGTCCCGGCCCTGGTGCTCGTGGCCGCCCTGTGCACCACGGTGTGGTTCCTGACGCGCAAGCAGGAGGAGCTCCGGCTGCCCCGCTCGAGCTGGGGCACGCGCGGGAGGACCGCGGTCGCCGCACTGCCCGCCCTGGGCTCGGCGGTCGTGATCCTCGGGGGGATCCTCAGCGGCGTCTTCACCCCCACGGAGGCCAGCGGGATCGGCGTCATCTACATCCTCGTCCTGGCCCTCGCCTACAAGGCGCTGACGTGGCGGAAGATGTACCGCACCCTGCTCACCACCGTGGAGACCTCCGGGTCCGTGCTGCTCATCGTGGCCGCCGCGGCCCTGTTCGGCTGGGTCCTGGCCCGCGAGCAGGCCCCGCAGGTCGCCGCGAACCTCATCCTCGACCTGACCAACCAGCCGATCGTCTTCCTGATCCTGGTCAACGTCCTGCTGCTGATCGTCGGGTGCGTGCTCGAGCCCACCGCCGCGATCCTGATCCTCGTCCCGGTGCTCGCCCCGGTCGCCGAGACCTTCGGGATCGACCCGATCCACCTCGGCATCATGGTGATCTTCAACCTGCTGATCGGGCTGATCACCCCGCCCGTGGGCCTGGTGCTGTTCGTGCTCTCCAGCGTCACCAGGGCCTCGGTGCCCACGGTGATCAAGGGCATCCTGCCCTTCTTCGTCCCGATGGTGATCACGCTGCTGGTCATCACCTTCCTGCCCGTGATGACCGTCGGCCTGCCGACGCTCCTCGGCTTCCTCTGAACCTCCACCGCACGTCGTAAGGAACTCCCTGATGTCCAGAATCGCCTCCGTCCGCACCACCGACGTCCGTTTCCCCACCTCCCTCGAGCTCGACGGCTCCGACGCCGTCAACGTGGACCCCGACTACTCCGCCGCCTACGTGGAGGTGAGCACCGACGAGGGCGAGACCGGCTACGGCCTGGTCTTCGACTGCGGCCGCGGCAACGAGCTGATCACCGCCGCCATGGACAGCTACGGGGAGCTGCTCGTCGGCCGGGACACCGACGAGCTCGTCAACAACCTCGGCGACGCCTCTCGCCGGCTGGTCCACGACTCGCAGCTGCGCTGGCTGGGCCCCGAGAAGGGCGTCTCCCACATGGCCTGCGGCGGCCTGGTCAACGCCCTGTGGGACATCCGGGCCCGCCGGGAGCAGAAGCCGCTGTGGCTGCTGCTGAGCGAGATGTCCTCCGAGGAGCTGATCAGCGCGGTGGACTTCACCCACATCCGCAACGCCCTCACCCCCGAGGACGCCGCCGGGATCCTCGCCCGCGCCCAGGAGGGCAAGGCCGAGCGCATCGCCGAGTTGAAGGAGCGCGGCTACCCCGCCTACACCACGACCCCCGGCTGGCTGGGCTACAGCGACGAGAAGCTCGTGCGCCTGTCCAAGGAGGCCGTCGAGGCCGGCTTCGGGATGATCAAGCTCAAGGTGGCCGGCAGCATCGAGGACGACCGCCGCCGCCTGGGTCTGGCCCGGGAGGCCGTGGGCCCGGACGTGCGCATCGCCATCGACGCCAACCAGCGCTGGGAGGAGCAGGAGGCGATCGACTGGGTCAACCAGCTGCAGGACTTCCACCCCTACTGGATCGAGGAGCCGACCAGCACCGACGACATCCTGGCCCACGCCGCCATCCGCAAGGGCGTCCACCCGGTCAAGGTCGCCACCGGCGAGGCCGTGCACAACCGCATCATCTTCAAGCAGCTGCTGCAGGCCGGGGCGATCGACGTCATGCAGATCGACTCCACCCGCGTGGCCGGGGTCAACGAGAACATCGCCAACCTGCTGCTGGCGGCGCAGTTCGACGTCCCGGTCTGCCCCCACGCCGGCGGCGTGGGACTGTGCGAGCTGGTCCAGCACTTCTCCTTCTTCGACTACGCCGCCGTCACGGGGTCCATGGAGAACCGGATGATCGAGTTCGTGGACCACCTGCACGAGCACTTCGCCGAGCCCGTGGTGGTCGCCGACGGCCGCTACCAGGCACCGGCCCTGCCCGGCATCGGCGCGGAGATGCTGCGCCCCTCGGTCGAGCGCTGGACCTTCTCCTCCGGGGCCGGCTGGCAGGACGTCCTGACCCGCTGACCCCCGTACCTCTTCCAAGGAGTCACCATGAACACCGCCCTCAGTCCCGCCACGACCGCCGCCGAGGTGGACCGCGCCGCCCGGGCCGCCCACGAGGCGTACCTGATCTCCGCCGACCAGACCCCCGCCACCCGAGCCTCTTGGCTCACCGCCCTGGCCGAGGCCCTGCGCGCCCACGACGACGAGCTCGTGGGCCTGGCCGCGGAGGAGACCCACCTCGCCGAGCCCCGGCTGCGCGGGGAGCTCAAGCGCAGCGCCTTCCAGCTGGAGCTCTTCGCCGAGGAGGTCCGCACCGGGGTGGTCCTGGAGGCCGTGGTCGACCACGCCGACCCCGACTGGGGGATGGGGCCGCGCCCGGACATCCGCCGGGTCAACGTGCCCCTGGGCGTGGTGGGCGTCTTCGGCGCCTCCAACTTCCCGTTCGCGTTCAGTGTCATGGGCGGGGACAGTGCCTCTGCCCTGGCCGCCGGGTGTGCCGTGCTGCACAAGATCCACGGCGGGCACAAGCAGCTCGCGCTGCGCACCGCCGAGGTCGTGATCGAGGCGCTCGCCCAGGCCGGCGCCCCGGAGGGGCTGTTCGCCGTGCTCGACGGCCGGGAGGCGGCCACCGCACTGGTGGACCACCCCCTGGTGAAGGCTGTCGGCTTCACCGGCTCAACCGCCGGCGGCCGCGCCCTGTTCGACCGGGCGGCTGCCCGGCCCGAGCCCATTCCCTTCTACGGGGAGCTGGGCAGCATCAACCCGGTGTTCGTGCTGCCGCAGGCGTGGCGGCACCGCGCCGAGGAGATCCTCACCGGCTACGCCGGGTCCTTCACCATGGGCATGGGCCAGTTCTGCACCAAGCCCGGGGTGCTCTTCGTCCCGGACGAGGGTGGGACGGAGCGGGTGCGGGAGACCCTGAGCGCGGCCCTGGCCGACGCCCCGCTGGCGAAGCTGCTCACGCCCGGGCTGCGGGAGTCCTTCGGTCAGGCCCGCGACGAGGTCGCCGCCCTCGAGGGCGTCGAGACGCTCGTGCCGGGCTCGGACGACGAGGTGCCCGCCCCCACCGTCCTGGCCGTCGACGCCGAGCAGGTCCGCAAGGACCCCGAGGTGCTGCACCACGAGATGTTCGGCCCGGCCACGGTGCTGGTGCGCTACCGGGACGCCGCCGAGCTGCCGGAGCTGGCGGAGCTGATGGAGGGTCAGCTGACGGCCACCGTCCACGGCGACGAGGAGGACGACAGCACCGCGCTGGTGGGCACCCTGACCGGCAAGGCCGGCCGGGTGCTGTTCAACGGCTGGCCCACCGGCGTCACCGTGTCCTACGCCCAGCACCACGGCGGTCCCTACCCGGCGACGACGACGAACACCACCTCGGTGGGCACGGCCGCGATCGGGCGGTTCATGCGCCCGGTGTCCTACCAGGACGCCCCCGACGCCGCGCTGCCGCCGGCCCTGCAGGAGGCCAACCCCTGGGGGATCGCCCGCCGCGTGGACGGCCGGTTCGAGCCCGCCGTCACGGAAGGAGCCCGCCGATGACCACCGACGCCACTGACGAGACCACCACCGGGACCACCGTGCTGCCCCGCCTGGACCCGGCGAGCGTGCTGCCCGAGGACCACGAGCGGGCGCTGCTGGTGGGCCGGGTGTGGGATCCCGAGACCGGCGGCCCGCGCCCGGTGCGGGTGGTCGGGGACCGGCTGGTGGACCTGTTCCCGGCCGTCCGGACCGTCTCGGAACTGTTCGATGCTCCCGATCCGGCGGCCGTGCTCGCGGCGGCCGCCACGGATGCGGCCCGCAGCTGGGACCTGGCCCAGGTGCTGGCCGCGACCGCTGAGGGCTCGGACACGGCGGCGACCCTGCTGGCCCCGGTGGACCTGCAGGCGGTCAAGGCCTGCGGGGTCACCTTCGTGGACTCCATGATCGAGCGCGTCATCGAGGAGCGCTGCGGCGGGGACTTCGCCCAGGCCGAGCGGATCCGCGCCCAGGTCCTGGAGGCCCTGGGCGGCAGCCTGGCCGGCCTGAGGCCGGGCTCGGCGGAGGCGGCCCGCGTCAAGGAGGTCCTGATCGCGGCCGGGTTCTGGTCCCAGTACCTGGAGGTGGGCATCGGCCCGGACCCGGAGGTCTTCACCAAGGCCCCGGTGCTCTCGGCCGTGGGGACCGGGGCCCGCATCGGCATCCCGGCCTTCTCCTCCTGGAACAACCCCGAGCCGGAGCTGGTGCTCGTGGTGGACAGCCGGGGCACCGTGCGCGGGGCCACCCTGGGCAACGACGTCAACCTGCGGGACGTGGAGGGCCGCAGCGCCCTGCTGCTGGGCATGGCCAAGGACAACAACGCCTCGGCCGCCCTCGGCCCGTTCGTGCGGGTCTTCGACGAGAGCTACACGCTCGACGACGCCCGCACCGAGACCATCGAGCTCACCGTGCGCGGCACGGACGGCTACGAGCTGCACGGCACCAACAACGTCTCCCGCCTCAGCCGGCCCTTCGAGGAGCTGGTCGGGGCCGCCCACGGGGCCCACCACCAGTACCCGGACGGGTTCGTGCTGTTCACCGGCACCCTCTTCGCCCCCACCGAGGACCGCGACGAACCCGGGAAGGGGTTCACGCACCAGCACGGCGACGTCGTGCAGATCGGCAGCCGGCGCCTGGGAACATTGACGAACGTCGTGGCCCCGACCGAGGACCTGCAGCCGTGGACCTTCGGGATCGGGCGCCTCCTGCACTACCTGACCACCCACGGATCTGCCGCGGAAGGGGTGGTCGAGGACCACCCACTGCCCGAAGGAACCCGCTCCTCATGACCGACAGCCCTTCCCCCTCCGGCCGGGCGCGCACGGACGTCTACGCCGTCCTGCGCGCCCGGATCCTGGACCTCCAGCTGCCCCCGGACAGCAAGGTCAACATCGACGCCATCGCCCGGGAGCTGGGCGTGTCCCAGACCCCGGTGCGCGAGGCGCTGCACCAGCTGGAGGGCGACAACCTCATCCTCAAGACCCCGGGCAAGGGATACCGCACCACCCCCCTGCTCGGCTTCGACCAGCTGCGGGAGCTGTTCGAGCTGCGCCTGCTCATCGAGCCGTGGGCGGCCCGGGCCGCGGCCGTCAACCGGCTGAGCAACCCCGGCCGCGCCCTGGCGGCGGGCCTGCAGGACTTCGTCGCCGGCACCGCGACCGAGGCCAGCACCCGGCACCTGCTGGTGGCCCACGACATGCAGTTCCACGACCTGATCCTCGGGGCCGGGCACAACGACTTCGCCCACCAGGCGATCCGGGCCACCCACTGCCACCTGCACCTGTTCCGGCTCTACCCGGCGGACTGGTCCGGGGAGCAGACCATCCAGGAGCACGGGGCGATCGTGGAGGCCATCCGGGACTGCGATCCCGACGCGGCGGAGAACGCCATGCACGCCCACCTCATGGGCGCCTACCACCGCTTCGCCGGCGCGTTCGCCTCCGAGGACGACCCCGGCCCCCGCCCGGCCACCGACGTGCGGCTCACCTGAGCGGGACCACGGAACAGGAAGGAACACCCATGAACACCTTCGCCGACCTGCGCACGGTCGTCACCGGCGGGGCCTCCGGCATCGGCGCCGCCGTCACGTCCCAGCTGCTGGCCCGCGGCGCCCGCGTCGCGGTCCTGGACCTCACCGTCGACGCCCTGCCGGACGGGGCCGTGGGGCTGCGGTGCGACGTGGCCGACCGGTCCTCGGTGCGGTCGGCGGTGGAGGCGGCGGCCGAGGCGATGGGCGGCATCGACGTCGTCGTCAACAACGCCGGGGTGGGGGCGGTGGGCACCATGGCCGACCACGAGGACGACGAGTGGTTCCGGGTGCTCGACGTCAACGTCATCGGCATCGCCCGCGTCTCGGCCGCCGCGCTGCCGCACCTGCGCCGCTCCCGCACCCCGGCGATCGTCAACACCTCCTCGATCGCCGCCACCCACGGGTTGCCCGACCGGGCCCTGTACTCGGCGAGCAAGGGCGCGGTCGCGGCCCTGACCCGCGCCATGGCCGCCGACCACCTGCGGGAGGGCATCCGCGTGAACTGCGTCAGCCCGGGCACCGCGGACACTCCCTGGGTCGGCCGGCTGCTGCAGGCCGCCGCGGACCCGGCGGCCGAGCGGAAGGCCCTCGAGGCCCGCCAGCCGCACGGCCGGCTCGTCTCGGCCAAGGAGGTCGCCGCCTCCATCCTCTTCCTGGCCGATCCCGCCAACGGCTCCACGACCGGCACCACGCTGCCCGTGGACAGCGGCATGCACGACCTCCTCCTGCGCCCGGCCACCTGACACCGCCGTCGCCGGACCGCCCTGTCCGGACGCCACCGTCCCCTCGAACCGAAGGACTGTCCATGGATTTGATGAGACTCGGCCCCGCGGGCCGCGAGAAGCCCGCCGTGCGCCACGACGGCACCGTCTACGACCTCTCCGGGATCACCGCCGACATCGACGGCGGCTTCCTCGCAGACGACGGCATCGCCGCCGTGCGCCGGGCGCTCGCGGCGCGCTCCCTGCCGGAGCTGCAGGACGCCGCGTCCCTGCGGGTCGGGCCCCCGGTGGCCCGCCCCGGGGCGGTGGTGTGCGTGGGCCAGAACTACGCCGCCCACGCCGCCGAGACCGGGGACCCGCCCCCCAGCACGCCGATCATCTTCTTCAAGCACCCCAACACCGTGGTGGGGCCCGACGACGACGTCGTGATCCCCCCGACCGCCGAGAAGGTGGACTGGGAGGTGGAGCTGGCCGTGGTCATCGGCCGCCGCGCGTCCTACCTGTCCAGTCACGAGGAGGCGCTGGCGTGCATCGCCGGGTACACCGTGAGCAACGACGTCTCCGAGCGGGACTTCCAGATCCACCAGTCCGGCGGGCAGTGGTCCAAGGGCAAGTGCTGCCCCACCTTCAACCCGCTCGGCCCGGTGCTCGTGCCGGCCGAGGACCTGGGCGACCCGCAGGACCTCCGGCTGTACTCCACCGTCAACGGGGAGGCCCGGCAGGACTCCAGCACCGCGGACATGGTCTTCGGGGTCGCCGAGATCATCCGACACCTGTCGCAGTACATGGCCCTGGATCCCGGGGACGTGGTCAACACCGGCACCCCGCAGGGCGTGGCCCTGTCCGGGCGCTTCCCCTACCTGCGGGCCGGGGACACGATGACCATCGGCATCGAGGGGCTGGGGGAGCAGCGGCAGACCGTGGTGGGCCACTGACCCTCCGTCATTTCCCGTCCGTCGGGGACGCTCCGGCGCGCCGGGATTAAACTGGTGGCCCCGAAAGGCCAGATTCGAAGGAGCGTGCGTCATGGCCTTCGTCCAGTTGATCGAATACACCACCTCGAAGCCGGAGGAGGTGGAGAAGCTCGTCGCGGAGTGGGAGCGCAGCTCCCAGGGGAACAGGACCGCCCGGCGGGTCCTGGCGACGCGGGACCGTGACGACCCGAACCGCTTCACCCACATCGTCCACTTCGACTCCTACGAGTCCGCCATGGAGAACTCCAACCTCCCGGAGACCCAGGAGTACGCGAAGAAGCTGACGGAACTCATGGACGGCGAGCCCGTCTTCCGCAACCTCGACGTCCTGGAGGACCACGACCTCTAGACCACCTCAAGACCACACAGGACGAGGGCCCCGGTGCGACACGCACCGGGGCCCTCGTGCTGCCGGGCCGCCATGGTCAGTCCCGGTCCTCCACCGTCACCGCACCCCGCCGATGCCCGGGGCGGAGTCGCCCAGGACCACCAGGCTGCGCCGCAGCGTGTGCACCCAGCCGTCCCAGCCGAGGTCGCTCCACGGCACCCGGTCCTCTGCGGGAATGGCCAGGCGCCCGATCAGCGTGTACACCGACAGCACGGCGGCTGTGGCAAGCATCAGGAACAGGTCCGTCATCATGGTGGGCTCCTTGCCTGTCGTGCGCCGGTCCGATCCGGCTCACTCTCACACTGACAAGCCTGGCCGTCCGGGCCTCCCCGCACGAGTGGCAGAAATGCCTCTCTCCGGTCGATTCCTGCCATTTCCGTCGATGCCTCGTCCGGGCTCGCCAGGCGGCAGCTCGTGGACCTCGATCGCGACCATGACGGAGCACCTCGGCCGCGTCGCCACGGCCGAGGTGGTGCTCACGAGCCGGCGATCACGAGGCGGTGGCGAAGCGGCGGCGGTACTGCTGCGGGCTGAGCCGGCGGATCCGGGTGAAGTGGTGGCGCAGCGTGGCCGCGTTACCGAAGCCCACGTCCGCGGCGATGCGCTCCACGGGCAGGTCGGTCTCCTCGAGGAGCTGCTCCGCCCGGTGCAGGCGCCGCGCGGTGATCCAGGCGTGCGGGGTGGTGCCCGTCTCGTCGCGGAACCTGCGGGCGAAGGTGCGCGGGGACATGGCGGCGCGCCGGGCCAGGGCGTCGACGTCCAGCGGCTCGTCCAGGTGCCTCACGATCCAGGTGAGCAGCGGGTCCAGCGTCTCGGCCCGGTGCTCGGGGACCGGCTCCTTGATGAACTGGGCCTGGCCGCCCTGGCGCTGCGGCGGCACGACCATGCGCCGCGCCACGGTGTTGGCGGCCGCCGAGCCGAACTCCTGGCGCCACAGGTGGAGGCAGGCGTCGAGGCCCGCCGCGGTGCCGGCGCTGGTGAGGATGGTGCCGTCCTCCACGTAGAGGACCTCGGGTACCACCTGCGCGGCGGGAAACCGCTCGGCCAGCTCCGCGGTGTGCATCCAGTGGGTGGTGCAGCGGCGGCCGTCGAGCAGCCCGGCCGCCCCCAGCACGAACGCGCCCGAGCAGATGGACAGGATCCGGGCCCCGCGGTCATGGGCCGCGTGCAATGCCTGGATCACCTCTGCCGGGACGTCCCGGTCCCGGGAGATGGCCGGGAGGACCACGAGATCCGCCGCGGCCACCCGGTCCAGCCCGTGCTGGACGGCCACGTCGAAGCCGGCGATCGTGCGGACCGGCCGCCCGTCGGGGCTGCACACGGCGAAGTCCATCACCGGGAGCCCGTCCCCGGAGCGGTCGATCGCCCAGGCCTCGCAGGCCACCCCGAGCTCGAAGGGGGAGACCTCGTGGAACACGATGACGGCCACGTTGCTGATCATGGGTCCATGGTCCCACTCCTGTGGCAGAGAATCGATGGAACACAGGAAAATGCCATCACGCGAGGGTGTCGACGTCTGGTCCGGTGCGGGCCCGGACGCCCCATGCGACGGCGGATGACGTCCGGCAGCTGATCAGCGCGGTCCTGTCCTGACCGACGGCCGGCCCTGCTGCTCACCGATCGGTGTGGGCGGTCGTTGCCCGCCGAGCACGGCGAGCACGTTGTCCGCGGCGAGGACCGCCATCGCGGTGCGCGTCTCCACGGTGGCGGAGCCCAGGTGCGGCACCAGCACCACGTTGTCGAGCTCCAGCAGCTCGGGGTGCACCTGGGGCTCGTGCTCGAAGACGTCCAGTCCCGCACCCGCGATCCGGCCCTCGCGCAGCGCGGACGCGAGCGCCGCCTCGTCCACGATCGGCCCGCGCGCGGTGTTGACGAGGTACGCCGAGTCCTTCATCGCCGCCAGCTGCTCGGCGCCGATCAGGTGGCGCGTGGCGGGACCGTAGGGACAGTGCAGCGACACGACGTCGGAGACGGCCAGCAGCTCGTCGAGCTCGACCCGCCGGGCGCCCAGCTCGGCGGCGATCGCCGGATCGATCTCGCTGCGCGACTGGTAGACGATCTCCATGCCGAAGGCCTTGGCCCGGCGCGCGGTCGCCTGGCCGATGCCGCCCATGCCGACGACGCCGAGGGTCTTGCCCTGCAGGCTGCTGCCGAGCAGGAAGAACATGCCCCACTTCCAGGCCTGGCCGGAGCGGATGAGCCGTTCCCCCTCGCCGAGCCGGCGGGTCGCCATGAGGATGAGGCCGAGCGCGATGTCGGCGGTGGCCTCCGTGAGCACCCCGGGGGTGTTGGTGGCCACGACGCCGCGCTCGGTGCAGGCCAGCACGTCGATGTTGTCGTAGCCGACGGCGACGTTCGCGACCACTTTCAGCTGCGGGCCGGCGGCGTCGAGCAGCTCGGCGTCGATGCGCTCGGTGAGCAGGCTCACCACGGCGTCGGCGCCGGCCACGCGCCGCAGGAGCTCCTCGCGGCCGATCGACTCCGGGCCCGGCCAGGCGTCGACCTCGTGCTCGGCGCGGAGCTTCTCGATCGCGGCGTCGGGCACCCGTCCCGTGACGACGACCCGGCTCATGCCGACTCGATCCACTGGCGCAGGCGGTCGAGGCCGACGCGGATGTCGTCGACGTCGATGCCCGAGTAGGCGAGCCGGATGTACTGTCGCTCCTCGCCCGGTTGGCGTCGGCCGAAGTGCTCCCGCGTGCAGAAGGACACGCCGGTCTGCTGCAGGGCCGCCGTGGCGAAGTCGCCGACTTCGGTGCAGCCCATGCGCTCCATGGCGGCGGTGACGTCGGGGAACAGGTAGAACGTCGAGTGCGGGACGGCCACGTGCATGCCGGGCGTGGCGTTCACCAGCTCACAGGCGGCGTCCCGGCGCTCGCGCAGGACGTCGAGCATCTGCTGCACGGGTTCCTGGGGGCCGCGGAGGGCTTCGATGCCGGCCCACTGCACGTAGTGGGTGGTGCACGACTCGTCGTTGGTGTTGAGCGTGCTGAGCACCTTGGCGATCTCGGGCGGTGCGACGGCGCAGCCGAGGCGTGAGCCGGTCATGGCGAACTTCTTGCTGAACGTGTAGAGGATGACGGTGCGCTCGGCCATGCCGGGCAGTGACGCGATCGAGTTCGAGACCCCCTCGTAGCGCGTCTCGAAGTAGGCCTCGTCGGAGAGCACCCAGAGGTTGTGCTCCTGGGCAAGCTGCGCGACGGCCTCGCGCTCGGCCGCCGTCGACTCGGCCGAGATGGGGTTCTGCAGGTCGTTGTAGATGATGGCGACCGTGTGCGGGGTGATCGAGGCGCGCACCTGGTCGAGGTCGATCGCGAAGCCGCTCTCCGTGGGGAGATAGCGGTACGGCACGGACGTGCCCCCGAGGTACTCGATCTGCGACTCGTAGATCGGGAAGCCGGGGTTCGGGTAGAGCACCTCCTGGCCGGGGTTCATGACCGCCTGCAGGAACTTCGTGATGACGGGCTTGCCGCCGGGCATCACGACGATGTTGTCGGGGGTGAGGCCGATGCCGCGACGCGAGCCGATGTCCTCGGCGAGGGCCTCCCGCAGCTGCGGAATGCCGGGGCCGGGGCAGTAGCCCGTGTAGCCGTCGGCGATAGCCCGGTTCATGGCCTCGACGATGTGCGGGGCCGTCGGGATGTTGATGTCGCCGAGGTGGAAGGGGTACACGCGGTTCCCCTGTGCCTTCCAGGCGGCCGCGGCCTGGGCGACGCTGAAGGCCGTTTCGGTCCCCAGCCGGTCGAGCCGGTGTGCGAGTTGCCGCATGCTGTTCCACTCCTCGTCGAGTCGGCGATCGATCCACTGCTGGATCCGCACTGAGCATACGACTCATATATCAGTCTGGGAAGAGTAGTCCCGGAGGGATGTCCCCGTCGGTCCAGTCGCGGGGTGTCCCGCATCCAGAGGTTGTGCCCGTGGAGCGCGGAAGTGCGGTTCCCGCCGGGACGGCCGGGAACCGCACTTCCCCCTCACGGGCCTGGGGTCAGCGCACGCGGATGTAGACGGGACCCGAGCCGACGTTAACGGTCTGGATGACCGTCTGGTTGCCGTTCCAGCCGCCGTGGACGGCCTTGCCGCCGCCGATGTACACGGCGATGTGGGCGAAGCCCATGCCGCCGTTGGCGTAGTAGACCAGGTCACCGGGCTGGGCCTGGGCGGCGGAGACCCGGGTGCCGAGGTTCAGGTAGGAGACCGGCCACCCGTGGTGGTTGATCCCGGCCGCGCGCAGGGACTTGGTGACCAGGGAGGTGCAGTCCTGCGTCACGCCGAGCTGGCTCCTGGCGGCGGCGGCGATGGTCGCAGCCTTGCCGGACTGGGACTGGATGCTGAGGAGCTGCTGGGGGGCTGCGGCCGGGGCGGCCTGGGCCGGGGCCACGCTGCCGAGCGCCATGGCGCCGGCGGCGACCGCCAGGGTCGCCGTGCGCCCCAGGGGGAACGAGCGCTGGGCGCGGTGGCGGGGCGTGCGGGAGTGGAAGATGGGCATGAGTGATGTCCTCCCTCTTGCCTGCGAGGTGAGCTGTCGGATGCGGGTGGGAGACACCCGGTCGCAGGGTGGAGGCCCTGGCGACTTAACCCCTAGGTCCCGGGGGAGGGGCCGTTTCTGGTTCCCCCGCTTCTGCCGAGCGATGTGTTCAGGGGGCCCCGGGCACCGGCAGAATTCGGCGATGTGCACGGGGGTGCCGATCAGTGGGGGAATCGGCACGGAGAGAAAACTAATCGAAAAGTAACGAGAAAGTCTCGTTTTGATCACGGGCGCGTCTCGGAATCTGTTGCGATTCGGTTGTGGGCCTTCGCGCTCGCGCGAAGTTGCGTGGTGAGGGGTGCCGACGGGGATCCTCCAGGAGGCGCATCTCAGGACAAAAGTGGGCTTGACCTGGGGCTCTGTTCCATTCGTGTCCGCCGGAGAGTCCGCCCCTGCCCTGGGGCGGGGTGTCCGGGGTGACACGCGCGTTATGGCGCGAGAAACCGCGGGGAATGCTTCGCGGAGCATTAGGCAGCCAGCGTGAGCGGCACCTTGGTGGGGGCGGAAAGGACGACCTTTTAGTGGGCCCCAGGGTTCACACGGGAATTCGCTAAAAGAAAATATTGCGTTAGTAATGACCGCCCGGGGGAGGGGGGCGGTTTTTCGCGGACGCTTCCGGCGTGCCGGCCCTATCGCCCGTCCTCGTCGACCTCGGCGGCGTCGAGCAGGTCGTCCAGGACCCGATCGAGTCGGGCCACGAGGGAGAGGTGCCCCTCGCGCTCCAGCAGGTGCGCCCGGGCGCCCGGCACGTGCGCGGCGAGCCACTCCCCGTGGGTCACCGGGACGGCGCGGTCCTCCCGGCCGTGCCAGATCCGTGTCGGCACGGCGATCTCCTCCACGGCGAAGCCCCACGCGCGGTCCACCGCGAGGTCGTCGTCGCGCCAGCCCACGATGCCCTGGCGCAGGGAGTGCTCGGCCGCGCCCATGACGTAGTCGGCGAAGTCCCCGGTCATCACCGCCCGGTCCACCGGCGGGAGCATGGCGCGCAGCAGCTCGACGACGTCGCCATCCGGCGCCGAGGCGGCCGCGGTCATGGCCTGCACCTGTTCCGCGAGGTAGGCCTCGAGCGCCCGGCGTCCCTGCCGGGCGGCGGTGAACTCGGCCGCGCTGTCCTCGTCCATCCCGGCGACCGGGTCCAGTCCCTCGGCGCGCGGCGGGGCGTAGCCGGCCAGGGAGGCGACCGCGCGGCAGCGGCCGGGCAGCAGCGCGCCGCAGGCCAGGGCGCGCGGGCCGCCGCTGGACCAGCCCAGGGCGAGGAATTCCTCCGCACCCAGCTCGTCCAGGACGCACCGGGTGTCGGCCACGGCGCCGGCCACCGTGCCGGGGGCCGTCTGCTCCGGGAGCGGGTCCGAGGCGCCGTAGCCGGGACGCGAGACGGTGAGCACCTGGAGCCCGCGGTCCGCGGCCGCGCGCTCGAGCGGCCCGAACGGGACCGCGGCGCTGGGCGCGCCGTGGTGGAAGACGACCGGCAGGCCGCCGGGCGGGCCGGTGAGCCGGAACTCCAGGCGGCGCCCGTCCGGCGCGGTGACGCTGCGGTTGCCCTGGTCCTCCGAAAGTGTGCTCATGCCGTCCCCGCTCTTTGGTGGCCGCCGTTGTGCCGCTGTGGCGACTGGTGGCCCTCACGCTAGGACTCGGCAGTGCCCGGGACCAGGGCGGCGGCGGCATGTGACGGGTCGGCGCCGGGTGCGACGGCAGTGCGGTCCGCTCGGCGTGGGTGTCCTGCTCCACCGCTCGGCCGAGCTCGTCACGACCGCTGGCTGTGTCACCCGCAGCGTCGTCGTGATCCGGTGCTCCGCGGGACCTCGCCGCTACCCGGTCCGGCGCTTCCTTTCCATGCGGCCTACGCCAGCGGCGCCCGCCCCGGGCCCGATCGGCCGGCGAAGGCCTGGACGATGTCCAGCCAGGCGTCGGCGTCGGGGCCCTCCGCGACGAGGCTCCCGTCCTGGCGGTGCCGCCGCCGGGTCGCGAGCAGGGCGAAGTCCAGGGCCGCGCCGTGGACGCGCTGCGCCGCCTCGGCCGGTCCCCAGGTCCAGGTCTCGTCCTCGTAGGTGAGCTCGACGCGAAACGGCTCGGCCGGCGGGTCCAGCCGGCGCTGGCGGAAGGCGTAGTCGCGGGTGGCCACGCCCAGGTGCGCGACGTGCCGCAGCCGGTGCGAGGCGACCGGGGGAACCCCGAGGGCGTCGCGGACGTCCTGGCCGTGGGCGAAGGTCTCCATGATCCGTGCGCTGGCCATCATGGGCGCCCCCATGGGCGGGCCGATCCACGGAATGCGCTCGCCCTCCGGCACGGCGGCGAGCCGCTCAAGCACGCGGCGCCGGCTGTCCTGCCAGGACGCCAGGATCTCGGCCGGCGGACGTGCCGCACCCTCCTGGGCGCCGCGGTCGACGACGTCGGCCTCCGCCGCGAACCGCTCCCGCAACCGGGCGAAGACCTCGGGCTCCTCGAGGGCGGTCAGCACGGTCCGCTCCGTCCAGGTGAGGTGGGCGACCTGGTGGCGAATCGTCCACCCCTCCGCCGGCGTGGGAAGGTCCCAGTCCTCCGCGGACAGCGGCCGCAGCCGTTCTTCGAGCAGGTCACCCTCCTGGCGCAGGTCGGCGAGCAAGGTCGCGAGGTTCGTGCGGGTCATGGGCTCATCACGGTGCGGAGCTCTTTCTTGAGGATCGTGCCGGTCGCGTTACTCGGCGGGTCTGTGGGGAACTTTACGTCGGTGGGCCCCTTATGGACGGCCAGGCTTGTGCGACCCCGTGTGCATCGGCTCGGCGGACATGAAGGAAGCTCCAGCCGCAGTTAGATACGCCCTGCCGGTCTGGCCCCACGCTTGTGGAGAACCCCAATGACGGAGGCCACAACGACGCCGGGGTGCTGGGAGTGCACGCTTTCATCTTCGGCGGGGTGCAGGTTCTCCTCGCCGGAAATGTGATGTTCTTCCAGGTGTCGAAGATATGGAAGGTGCCATCCTCTTTGATCCGGCGATGCCGTTCGTCTCAAGTCCGCCTGCGGAGGTGCTGGCTTGGGCGGTCCCTTCCGGCTTACGCCAAGATCCGTGCATCAGCGGGGCTTATGTGCAGCTAGAGCTGTGGGACGCATTGGCCGGCGCCGAGCCTGGCCAGCCCGGCCCGGTCTCCGGCGCTGAGTGTGGTGTTGCGCTCGGTGCTCTGTCCGTACATGAGCTGGGTGGGGTCCTCGACGTGGCCCAGGCCGAGAACGTGGGCGAGTTCGTGCATGATCACGGCGCGGACGATGTCGGCTCCTCCCGGGTGTTGCAGCGTCTGCTGCAGGTCCGGGGTGTCGAGGGCGATGAGGCCGGTGACATAGGCGTACGCGCTGTTGTTCACCTGCATGGAAGTGCTGCCGCCCAACCCAGCGACCTCGCCGGCCAGCTGCGGGTACTCGGTGGGGGTGGACCAGGTGATGAGCACCGGCACCCAGCGCTCACCGTAGCGGTCGGGTTGGTAGGGCTGTCGGTCCTGGCGGGGTGCTTCGGTGGTGGCCCCGTCGGAAACGAACTGCAGTCCGGTGGCCGCGGAGACCTCAGCCACCGCTTGCTCCAGGAGTTGTTGCCCGCCGGCAGGCGCCCCATCGGGACGCACGACGTAGTGGATGGGCCGGCACGGGTCGTAGGCGACGACCTGATCACCGGGGGTCTGGGTGGCCAGCAGGCTGTATCCGCCGGTGTCCGGCACCGACGGGGGCGTCCCGAGAGGACGGTCGGCGGATTCCACCCCGGGAGGAGGGCCGTAGGCGTTGGCGGCCCCCGCCGACGCCGCGTCCTTCACGTCCTGGGACGGCGCCGGAACCTCGAGGTCGGACGGACCGACGATGACGTCCTCCTCCGGTACAGGAGCCACGGGGGACACGTCGACGGGCGGACCAGGCTCTGCCGGTCCGGTAGCACCCGAGGCGGGGCCCGGTTCCCCCGGTGGGGGGGACGGCAGGGCGGGAGCGGAGGCGCTGAGCTGCCGGTCCTGCAGATAGGGCAGCAGGACGTACCCACCGACCACGGGCACGCCCACGAGCAGTGTCAGCACCAGGCAGACGCTCCACCAGGAGGTCCGACGGGGATCAGGGGGCGGGGCCGGGGGGTCCCAGCGGCGCCAGTCGGAGGCCGTCGCCCCAGGATCCACGCTCCGGCCGGCCGCACGGCGCCGCCGCCGGGGATCGGCCGGGGCGGAGAGCCCTTGGCGCTCCAGGGCCTCGTCAATCACCCACTGCGGGGTGCGCCCGGACGGGGACGTGGGCAAGGGCGGCAGAGGCTCGGGCAGGCCGCGGTGGGAGGTCATGGGCGGTGTTTTCTGTGCTCGGTGGGGATGGGGAAACCATCCAGCCGGTGGTCCCTGTGTACTGCTCGTCGTCGTGGCTGTCACGGGTCACGACACCACAGCCCTGCGCCGCCAGCGCGACGGCCTCAGGCAACGGAGATGATCCCGCGATTCCTTGACCTCCGATGCGATGGTGAAAGAAGGTCGTCAAAGAGATACCACGTGGTAGCACCTGCAAATCATAGGAAGTCGGGCCGTTTCACTGTTGCTGGCTCGAACCGACATCCATGCACGTCACGGCTCGCCCCCAGCGATTTGATGCCTGACATACGAGGTGTAGGTGATTGATCTTCGGAAGTATGAGGCGGTTGCCTGTCCTGCGCCAAAGGGATAAGGGGTTACCGCGGTTCACCAGGTGGTGGCGTGCAGTCATCGCCGGTCTGGCGGAAACGTGTGTCCTCCAGCTCCTGCGCCCGGCAATCCGCGCGTGCCGCTCCTGCCGGCCGAAACCCCCAGGGCGCTTCTGGATCACCGAGCGGATAAGAGCCCCAAGGCGCGTTGATACGTGCGACGGCTCCCGCTGGCTCGGGTAGCTCGAGGTGGCGGGAACGCATGGGGCCATTGCGGGCGTGCCCATGGGATGGTGGACATGTCCCCTTTTAGGTGGACCTTTTGTGGGCTTCACGGCATCGGGGGAGTGGGGTCCCGCAGCGCCGATTCCTGGAGTGGGGTCCGGAAAGGCCTGTGTTTGCGGGGTTTTGGGCGCTTCGGTGACCGGGGGGCTCGTGATGTCCCTACAAGAGGCGATACCGATCCATAAGATCCAGGTACATCCATTTGCTTTCGTTCAAAGGGGACACCATGAAGAAGATCACCGCAGGGATGGCCGTGCTGGCCGCTGCCGGGTTCACCGGCCTGTCGATGGCCCCGGCCGCCGCTATTCCCTTCGCCAGCTGCGATGACGCAGCCGCTGCTGGCTACGGCCTGATCCTGCGAGGATCGCCGGCCTACAGTGCGAACCTCGACCGTGACGGCGACGGGCGTGCCTGCGAAGCCAATGGCTCCGGGACTGGCGTGACCACCCCCCAGGTTCCTGGCTCCGGAACCGGGGTGACCACCCCGGAGGTCGTCACCCCCACGGACACCACTGGTTTCGACAACTGCACCGAGGCTCGCGCCGCGGGCCGGGTGAACATCCCGGTCGGGGACCCCGCCTATGCTCCCCACCTGGATCGTGACCTCGACGGCATCGGGTGCGAGCAGGGCGGCGACGACGAGGCCGAGACCGGCACCGACGTCATCGTCGACTACGTGCCCGAGTCCTGGGGCAACGGTCAGTACAACCAGGTCGGTCAGGTCCCCGTCGGTGGCGCTGACACCGGTGTCGCCGTCGAGTCTGAGAACACCGTGCCCGGCCTGGCCGTGGCCGGTGGCCTGACCCTGGTGGCCGCCGCCGGTGCGAGCCTCATCGCCCGCCGCCGTACGGCTCAGGTCTGAGCCCGAGGGCCACGCTGAGCTGACCGGAGAAAGATCTCTTCCGTGATCAGTGATGCCCGTGAGCGCCGCTCCGGCCTTCTGGCCGGTGCGGCGCTCACGCTGCTGTTGGCCACCGGCTGCGCCGACGCCGGGCCTGCCGACGCCCACCCGCCAACAACGACACCCTCCACAACAGCTGCCCCCGCTCCCTCGAGAACCACCATCTCACCGTCGGGGGCGCCGACACCGTCGGCGTCCCCCACGCCGGTGTCTTCTGCGACACCCGACGCTGACGAAGAAGCCTCACCAGTGTCTGTGCGCATCCCCGCCACAGGAACCGAGTCGCCGCTGTTGCACCTGGGTTTACGGGCTGACGGGAGTCTGGAGGTGCCCCCCGGGGAACCGGGATCACCGGCGGCCTGGTACAACCAGTCCCCAGTCCCGGGCGAGCCAGGACCGGCGATCCTGCTGGGCCACGTCAACGCCACCGATGGAGGCCCCGGTGTCTTCGCCGGCCTGCGAGAGCTCAACCCCGGGGACACCATCGAGGTCACCCGCCACGACGGCACCACCGCGGTGTTCGCCGTCCAGCGCGGTGAGCAGTACTCCAAGACCAACTTCGACACCCAGGCCGTCTACGGCGACACCGACGGTGCTGAACTGCGCCTGATCACCTGCGACGGGTACAACCTGTTGACCGGCCAGTTCGAGGACAACTACGTCGTCTACGCCCAGCTCCTGCCCTGACTCCACAAAGGTCATCCCGAAATTCCCTGTTCCACCGGTGGCGCCACTGACAGGGCGGGAATCCACGGACAGCCTCGGTGCCGACCTGACCCCGAGCACAGCCCACCAGGTCACCAGGCGCTGATAGGCCAACTGATCCTCGGAGGACCTGAATCCGGGATGTCTGCAGAGCCTGCGTGGGTGTCACGGAGGGCGGGCAAGCAGCTGCTGCAATCGGTGGCGCGGTAGAAAGGTACAGCGCCCCTGGTATCGCGATCCACTCGGGCCCCACCTACGCCGCTTCTCCGGGCTATGCACCTCAACTGGACCGAGACGGCCACGGCGTCGCCGGCGAAAGCTGAACCGCACCCTAGATGGGCAAGCCGCCACAACAATCCCAACCGGCAGGGTGGGCCGTTGACGTTGTCGGCGTTGAACGCGGCGGACACCGTGGTCTATGCCGCCACCGCCACCAGCGACGGCATCGACGGGGTGGAAGGGGCCCGGCGCACGGTTGCCCAGTTCCGCCGGCACCGCCAGCAGCTGGGCGCCCCGGACACCCTGACCGAGGCCGGCATCGTGGTCGGCGGGGTGAAGGGGACGATTATGAGCCGGGCGGCGGTGGCCAGCCTCGAGGAGCTGCGCGCCACGGGGTTGTTCCTGGAGCCGTTGACCCCGGACCGGGCCGTTGTCCAGAAGGTACGCATATCGGGGGAGTGGTACGGCCTATACCGCAAGAGCTTCCGGGTGCTGGATGCCTATACAGCGATCGCGAAGAAGGTGCTGCGATGACCGACAAGGCCGAGCGTCCCGCCTCGCTGGCCCGTCGCCGGCCGCGCCCGGCCCCGGATGAGCACATCGACTCGGTCGACTACACACCTCGACCCACCGCCACAGCCCAGCCCACGGTGCAGCAGGTGTCGACCCCGCCAGTGCAGACGGCACCGGCGGCGGAACCCGCGGCCGGTGCGACCAAGCGGGGGAGGGGCCGGTCGCGCCGGGAATCCACGATCCAGCTCGGGGTGCGGGTGGCCCAGGACGTCTCGGATTTGATCGAGGAGCTCACCGGGCACGACAGCACCGCCCGCGCGGTGATCGAGAACGCGGGGCGCGCCTATGCCCAACAGATCAACCGAAAATACCCGATCCTCGGTGGGGGAGGGGCGGTGCTGCGAGCGGCTTTCCCATGGTCGGCGAGGCATGACCCCGGCTCACCGGTGAAGGTGGGTCGGGTTCCTGGTTCTTTGGACAGGCGGCGGGATGGGGTGGGTGGTTCCGTGGGTTGTCGAACGACGCGGGTGCCCGCACCCCTTCCGTAAGGAGCCAGGGCCAACCCCCGCGAGTCCTGTTCCCGAGCGCCAAATGCACGACCAGCGCTGTCCAGGCTGGACGCGGGGGTCCGGACAGCCCAGTACCGGACAGGGGTGTCAGCCCGTCACTGGTTGCTCACGATGCGGGGGAGGTATCGTGACGGCCCCTGTGCACGAGCCTTCCCGGGGGTTGCCCTGCGGTGTCGCAGCGGCGGCCGCCAACACAAGGAACAACTGCCGCCGACTGCCCGGGAAACCGGCTGCTGTCCGGGCGGCCTGCTGGGCGGCCTCATTAGCAGGGCTGTGGGGCGATGAGGGTGCCCACCGGGGCGCTCGGGCCTCCCCGTCTGGCCGGGTGGGGCCCGCTGAGGCACGTCGCCGAGTAGCAGGCAGACGCCCAGCCAGAGGTGAAGGCGGGACATCAGCAGTGGGTCCTCGCTGGGCTTCAGTCGTGCTCCGCCCCGCACTGTTGAATTTCCTAGATGGAAATATTAGACTTTCCAATATGGAAAAGTATGGTATTCCGTTGGATGCCACCGCCGGGCAAGACGTCGCCCCAGTGCTGGATGAGACGATCCACAGTCCTCATCGGCTGCGGATCTGCGCGCTGTTGCACCAGCTCGGCACCACCGAGTACCAACTGCTGCGCGAAAGCTTGCAGGTCAGCGCCTCGGTGCTGAGCAAGCACCTGAAGAAACTTGAAGAGGCCGGTTACGTGGACCTGTCCACCCGGACGATCGGCACCCGCCCGCACGGTTGGGCCACACTGACCGCCTGCGGGGCCCGCGCCTACCGATCGCACCTGGCCTACCTCGAGGAACTCATCCAGATCGCCGATTCGCAGGGCAAGCCCTAGTTGCTTCACCGCGGGAGGAATTATGTTCGGCCCCAAGATCGTCATTAGCAGCCACCCCGACATGATCGCCACTGTTGCCGGAACCCTCGGGCACATGCCACACGACTCGATCGTTCTGTACTTCTACGGGGGCGCGCGCCCCGGCCCGGTCCACCGCTACGATGCCCCCGTGCCGGACCATATGGCGGAGTTCGGGATCTCCATGGAACAGCTGTTCCGCGGCCAACGATTGGATGCCACGGGCGTCTACATCTACATCTTCAGCGACGACCTGGACCGGGACCAGGCCCGCCATATCGGTGTCGATGTGATCGGGGGCGGACTCTCCTCCATCACGGGCGTCGACGTTTCCGACGCGGTCCGAGTAACCTCCGCTACCTGGGAATCCCTGATCCACATCAACTCGCAGGGCAACGCTGAGCAGATCGCTCAATCCGTCGACCTCATCGCCTGGGCCAGTGACGAGCAGATCGTCTCGGCGCCTCGTAGGGGATCCGTCGAGCCGCCTGCCGATCTTGCCGATGAGGCCTCAGCCGCTCGCGTTGCACAGTACCGCGCCGATTACGTCTTCCTCGCGGAAGCGCACGGAGAAGAACTGTGGGAGCAACGGCATCCGGCCGGGAGGGAACTGGCCCGGTTGTGGGAGCAGCTGATCGCCGGGGACCACGGGGAAGCGGCGGAGCGGCTCGCCGCCACCCTGGTGTATCCATCCGCAGCGCGCTTTGCCCTCTGTGTGATGACGGCACTCCCGGGAAGCGCCAACTTCGAGCTGACCTGGCTGCGGACGCTGGGCGTGACGGACGTGCCCGGGGGAGTGGTCAATGTCGGCTCGGCTCGAGCGCGCGCTGTGCATGACGGTTTGCACGCTGTGGCAGGATGCACGCCCGTTATGGACCGTGCCCATGTATTCGTTCTGCTAGGACTGCTCGCCTGGATGGGCGGCCACGGCACCGATGCCGTCGACTGGCTGGACATGGCCGGCGAGGTCGAGACCGTCGACGAGAACGGTGTCAGCAGGGCTCCGCTAGTGACCATCGTGATGACGACGATGAACGCCCTCGGCGTCCACCCAGCCGCCAATAGACAGCAGATGTAGCCGGTCGTGGAATATCAGGCCGGTCTGGTCGGTTCCTGTCTGCGCAGACCATAGGGGTGAGGATGTCATTGCTCCGGATTGGACGTGCCGGCGCCGGGCCGACCGGGTCGTTCGGTCGGGTCAGATGTCATCGGCAGCCTCAATCTCACCACCATCACCGCGTGCATGCTATTCCACGGGTGCCAGACGATGGCTGATGAGGTTCTGGGTCCCGGGCGCGGCAGCCTGAGTGCAGCCACGATCGAGGGTGGGAATGAAAGCGTTTCAGGACGACGGTTCCTTCGTCTCTCAGATAACGTCGGGCGTCACGGATCCGCTTCGACAGGAAGACCAATTCCGCTTTCCGGCTTACGGACAACTCGTTCGACCACGTCCGCTGCTAGCTCCATGTCCTCGTGCTCCCAGAAGCGGAGGACCGTCCATCCGTTGGCCGATAAATATGTATCAGTTTCACGATCCCGCGCCATGTTCTTGTCAAGCTTGGCCACCCACCAATCTCGGTTGGAGCGGGGCACTGTCCCGTGGACAGGGCACGAGTGCCAAAAACATCCGTCGATGAAGACCGCCACACGCCGCCGGGTGAAAAGCACGTCCGCACGCCGGCGGGGCATCCCTGGCAGGGGTGCATCCACCCGGTATCGCAATCCACGAGCGAACAAGAGTCTTCGCAAGCACAGCTCGGGTGCGGTGCCCCGCCTTACCTGCCTGGACATTCGCAGGCTCGTCGATGGATCGGTCTCGTAGTTTTGCACAATCCCACTCCCGTTCGGCCGCCTCAATTAATGCCCTATTCGTGCATATCACTGCCCCCGTTGTCTTTGGCAATCTGAAGTGACCCCCATCGGCCGGACTGGGGAGTCCGGCCGATGGGGGTCACTTCACTTCTGTGTGGCCCGTTGGTCGTGTTAGCCCTGTTAAATAAAGCGTCGGTACTAACTAAGAACCTAAACTCGGAGCGTCTTTGCGTGTCTGCAAAGGTGGTTTCAGTGCTAATAATAGTCGCATACAAAAACCACTGAACGTGAAAAACGATGCCGGGCGTCCCTCAAAAACTCCAATTATGCCTTCCGAACGTTCTGCCCCGCTGCTGCAAAAGGCGCTGCAGCAGCGGGGCACGGTGTTGCGGGACCGCACAAGCTTTTAGCCGCCGTCTGCCTCTCCACCAAGGGCTGCCAAAGTGGCAGCGAAGCCAAGCAACGACGGCACTGCGTTGCCAATCCAACGGCTGACTTCTGCACGTGCAGGAGGCTCGGCTGGATTGGTCACGAACCTAAACCAATCCGGGAACCCTTGAACTCGCGCCGCCTCACGCGGAGTCAGCACCCGTCGCTGTGTGGGGTGTATAAAGCGTCCTCGCCCTGGTGTGAGGAAGCCCCCGGTGATTGTCGGTGCGGGAAGATGGCCATGCATCCGGCCGTATGTAGCGGGGTAGGTCGTACCTTCGCGGTGGCAGTCGGGTCTGATCACATTCGGCAGGTTGTGCAGATCATTATCATGTAAGTAGTTGACCCTCATCCGGTTTTCCGGACTCATCAGTGGAACTGAGTTCATCACATCGGCGTCGTCGATCGGCCTGTCTTCGAGGTCACGCAACAGCCAAGAAACTGGAAGCGGCTCCCTGGCAAGTACTTCATTCAACACCCCAAACTTCAGCGGAGAAGTGTCCCGAGACGCCACCATAAAGAAACGCTTCCGCGCCTGTGGCCAGCCAAATTTGTCAGCTGCTAACACTCCTGACGAGATTTGGTAGCCCGCACTGCGGAGCAACGCCATGGTGGTCTGCACGACTCCGTGCTTGTCCAAGACCACGTTAGGCACGTTCTCAATCACGACGTGCCGAGCTCCCAAGGCGACGGCGACGGCTGGTACCGTCAAGTAGAGCAGATTCTTAGGGTCATCGTGCCGCGAGTGATTGTTGAGTGATGAGTGCCCCTGGCAAGGCGGCCCCGCGAGCAGCAGATCAACGTTACCGACCAGGCCTCGTAAACGGTCATCTGCCACCGTGGGCTCAAACGCAAACCGTGCGACTTCTCCCCCTCCTGCAACCCGGAAATCAACCAGGCCACGCACGGATTCCGGAACAATTTGCCGGGGATTGAGATTGGCTTTATATACCTGTAATGCTCGTTTATCAATATCAGCTGCGAGTAACGGCAGGCCACTGTGTCCCACCGCGGAGATGGCTTCCATGGCACCTACAGATAAACCGCCGACCGAAGAGAAGAGGTCCACCACGCGGACACGCTCTGCCCCGCGGACCCCCTGCACTCGTTCTCCACGAATGAAAGCACTCCACCATGCCGCGAACGCATCTGTCTCGCGTGGCTGGACTAGTGAACGCTGGCTCTCGATGGCGCTGCGTTGGCGGAGGGTGGCCGTTCGGACAACCGTGTCAGCATCCACCTCGTAGTCCAGTTTGACTCCGTTGGCCAGTTCGAGTTCAAGTTGGTCAGGCGCAAAAGTCATGGTTGCAACTCTACTCTCCGCCCTCCGCGTCGTCGAGCGCACCCAATGTCGCGATCGTCCTTGCCGTCTCCCGGTCTACCAGCTCGCGAGCTTGCACCTGGTCTAACACTTCGAACAACACGTTGGCGCGAACACGCCTCATGTTTTTCACGACCGGACGCACCAAATCAGTCTTGAGCTTCCCCTGATTCACATCTGTGAGCATCTCGTGTACGACTAAGGGAGCATTGCCGTTAGCTACGCGCAAAATATGGCTTTTCCATACATCGGCGGCACCGAACCTGGCCATGGCGAACGGGTCGGGATCACCGGCGGCAGTGCCCCCTATGTTAGTGATGCGTGCTCGGTTGAACATTCGATGCGGCACGCAATCGCGACCGAGTCCATTCGAAGCTGCTCCAAAATACGCCAACATCGCTGTTGCCGACTGGGCGGGCTGTCGCCAGACGATGAAGTCGTATAGGTACACTGAGGCGTATCGCCAGAAGTCGCGATCAGTGAGAATCCGCGCTGGAAGGCTCTGCAGGCCCTTATAAAGGGTGACTGCCAGGTTTCCTTCTAAAGCATCTGATTTCGTGCTGGATGTCGCGCTGTCTGGCTTTTGGTTGCGCCACTCCTGCAAAATTTTCTCTAGGGTGTCGTTTACCTGCTCCACCCAGTCCTCAGAGTTGTCTCCGCGGTACTTCGGCTCTAGATCGTGCGGCGTAAGTTGACCGCTGCTCCGACCCTCGACGTAGGCAACAACGTCTTTTTTAGAAACGATTGGATAGGTCATCGACTCTCCTTAAGGGCAACGATTGACGCCTTGCGCGCGTCAAAGGCGGCTTCAAGGTGCGCTCTGAGCCGGCTCGGCTCGTCGGCAAGATTCAGAATCGTAGCCATATCCGTCTTGAGGGTGCGAGCCAAGTTCTGGAAAAAACGAAGGGCCGCTGGGTAAGTTTCCAGAGCCTCCGGGGTAGGTTCACAGCTCTCGGACAACTCTCTCAAGATTGCGGACGCAACAACTTCGGTCGCGTGGATAGCTAGTTCGATCTGCATTTGGAGGGCCGACGTGTCTGTCGGGTTCGCCAACAGCAGGTTGAGCACCTCTGTGTCGACGTAGACTCGCACGGCGTCTGACAGCTCGGCCTCGTCAAGAACACCCTCTACATGCACGTAGCGAAGGCTGCCCTCCGGCAGTCCGTGGTGTTCACGGATTGCTTGGGTGAGTTCCTCGGGGCTGAAGCTGGTTTCGTTTTGCTCAACACTCACGCGAAAATCTCGGCGAGCCAGCCATGTGCCAGCCATGTACGGCTGAAGTGGTTTACGCACGAGACCGTGTAGCAAGACCACTGCGACGGTCAGCATAAAACCGGCACGGTCGTTGAAAACAAGGTCTGCCTTCGACCGGTCTAATAACAGCTCAGAGTCGTAGTCCGCGACGCGCAAGTACTGCTTCTCGACGACATACGTCACGCGGTTCGTCCGCCCGGTTGCCAGCACAATTAAGCCACAGTCAACTACGGGGATCGGCGTTTGTTCGACCGCGGCTCGGATCTCCGCGGGCGTCGGCAGCGTGACGGCGAGGCGAGCCCCGGCCAATTCCTCCTCTGGCAGAACGATCGCACCAGCTTCGTGCTCAACATCTCCGACGAGAAGCCGCACATTTTCTAGCGGTACGTCGGCGTGGTGCAAGTCGATGAACGGGCGAATTAATGCGCTCTCAGAGCGAATCGGCGACGTCACTGGTCGCTCCAATCGCTTACACGCATAACGGTCGGCTGCATTGAAATTGTCCACAGGTTTGGGTACGGGTCTGACTCAGCGACGAATGTGATCTTGTCAGCCTTGCTGATGACGCCCCGCCACGATCCATCGTCTTCTTGCACAAAGGAATGCTGCTTGCCGACGGGGCGCACCTTTACTGGCCATCTCGATTGGCTCTGACTCTCGTCCTCAAAGATATAAAGCTGACACGCCACACGCGCTTCGCAAGCACTGCGCTCGGCTGCGTCTGCCACTCGCACGGTGAACTTTGTTTTGATCCGTACTTGATCATCATCAAGAACCTCGGGCGCGGGTCGACCTTCAGGGAACTGCAACTCGATGCGTTCTCCGCCGGCAGGCGGCGGGCTGGTCGGTCCGCGCTTTGAACCCATGAAGCCGAGCATCAACCTCGAGAAGTGTCCTAAGGACTGGTTTCGCTTAGATGGCGGTGGAGCGATGGCTTTGGCCATGTCGGTGACCGAAGTTCTAATCTTGGTCATCACAGCACGTGCCACCTCCGTGGCCTCCTGCGAGAGATCACCGGCTGTGTTGGTGGTCCATCGATCATGGGATGACGGTTCGGTCTCTCGCAGCAGCACATTAGCCTTGTCGCTTGCTACGAAAACTCCCCGCAACGCTACCCTTCGACGCGTATACGACTCATACCGGATGACCATACGTGGCCCGCGTACCAGGGCGACCAGCGGCGTGCCTTCCGTCTCTTCCCCGTCCTCGTCCACCGGCGTGCCGTCGGGCACTACGAGAGCTAGAGATCCAAGATCTTGGCCACCAGAACCGGATCGGTTTCGCCAATTCTTTGATGCCAGGCGCTCACGGTTGGGGTCCCCAGGCTCGTCTAGCTTTGTGGCAATCCGGAACGCCCGAAGGAACTGCGCAACAAACGGATTGCCGGCCGGCTTCGGCACCTTGGCTTCGCCGGATGGAAGAATGACCTCTACATCGAGACGATGCTCCTCTAGCGCTGGCCACCACCACTTTTCTAGCTCTGTTAGCAGCTCGGCCGGCTCAATGGCCGGATCCACGATCAAAAATGAGGTGCCGAGTTCGTCAAGCTTATCCGGATCCCGAGGCTGGAAGCCGAGCCGATTAGCTACTAAGTTCGCATCTTGATCACTAAACGGAGTGGCAACCTTCTGCACCGCTGGCCCGGCCGCGTGATGATCTGAAAAGCTCGCTCGGCCGTTGTACATCGTCTTCCCGACCTGCAGGTTAGGCCACCAGGTAAATCCCACCAGGCGTGTGCGCACCGGGTCGTCGTCATGCTGCTCGAATGTGGTGTGCGCGATAACTGAATGCGTCCTGCTAGCACGCTCAAGGGCGCTTTTGCCGAACCCGTAAGATCCTCCAGCATCTGCTGCCTTCGTCGAGGCCCCAATGTAGTACATCGCCATGAAGAGATGACTTTCCTGGAAGATGCTCGGGTCTCCGTGTAGACCGTGTGTGCCGTAGTCCTCTACATACAGTAGTCGTAGGGCTTGTGTGGGATCGTCCAATGAGTCAAGGGCGTTGCCCGACTGCAGAGGGTCTTTCGAGTGCTTTACGTATTCCGCTCGACGCTTGCGCATGCCCTTCAAGTCAAGCGCCTCAATCGCGTCAGCTTTTTCATCACCGAAAAGGGAGACGAAACGGAACACGACACGGAAAGGTACGTCGGGGTTCTGCTGCTGGAATCGCATCGCAGCATCATATGAGTTCTGCACAGCCTCCCGCGCCAACAGGGCGGTATCGGACAGTGACTGGCCACGGAAAAGCTTGCTCATCACGCTGCCGTCAGCGCCTCCGCTAAGATCGGCCGTTGGCCAGACCCAGTCCACGGTCTTCACCGGTTTGTCCCTTCACCATCCGACTCCAACCGAAGCCGAGTCAATCACCATTACTTTTTCAACTTAAAGGTTTTGTCTTGTCCGGACGTGGCGTCCGCAAATCTGTCTTTCAAAGCGCGAACTTCTAGTTCAAGAGCCTTCACGATCTGGGCGACGTCCGCCTCGGTGTAGTCATAGTTGGACTTATTCGACAGGTTGCCGATCAACCTGATCGCATTCAACGCCTTGTTGGTACGAGCCTCTGTAAGTGCGACGAATCGCTCACGCCGGTCTCTCATTGGAGCCTCCGGTTTGATCAGTGGTCTAAGTAGCCTGCCCTAGGCGCCTACATTTTGTCAACGTATGCAGCATGTAGCCCCCTTGTACGATGATCACAAGTATATGCAAGTACGCTTGGTTCCATCCGCAAGTGGCGGCTTCAGCGTCAGGGAGCTCTACTGTGAACTGTGCGGGCTTCTGATGGTTCAGCGTAGGCCTCATCAGGCGCCCCTGCCTGGACAGATGTACGCTTTCCTGTCTGCACTGACTGGCCATCAGCTCGCATCCAGCCCCCGACTCCTTAGTACTGCAGTCGGGCTTGCGCAAGGCTTGGTGATGGGTTCGCCATAGAGTGATGGGCGCTGATGTGGTGATGGCTGACGTCCAGGAGTGGGTCGAAGGCCTGGACCGAGGACCGCTCCCGCTGCGCTGCCGCGGGCATCCCGCCCGAACGGGACTTCGCCACGAAGCCGGAGTTGGCCGCGACCATGCTGGAACGGGCGGTGGCCGCGCACGTGCCGGCGGCCTGGGTGGCTGTCGATACGGTCTACGGCCAGGCCTGGGCCTTCCGCCGAGCCGTGGAGGAGACCGGGCTGCACTACGTGCTGGAGGTGCCGGCCAGCCAGGCCGTGTGGCCGAAGGTCGGGCCCCTGGCCTTCCACCAGGTGCGGGCCTGGCAGCTCATCGCGTCCTTGCCGGGAAGGCCGTGACGGGTGCTTGATGCCAGGGACGGCGCCAAGGGGCAACGCCGGTCTCCCTGGGCCTGGGCCTGGGCCTGGGTCCGGGTCCGGGTCATCGGGATGCTTGACTTTGAAGGTGAGTACTGGTTGTTGACCCGCCGATCGCTAATGGACCCGACTGAGCTGGCCTATTACCTGTGCTTCGCCCCGCCCAAAGTGAGCCTGGTCGAACTCGCCCGGATCGCCGGGACCCGGTGAGCCATCAAAGAAACCTTGCAGACCTCCAAGGGTGAGGCCGGACTGGACCACTACCAGGTGCGGCAGTACACCGGGTGGTACCGGCACATGGCCCTGGCCATGCACGCCCACGCATTCCTCACGGCCACCCGCGCCCGGGCGGCGGTAGAAAAAGGGGCCACCACTCCAGCAACAGCCAGCTCATCGTCTTGAGCCTGTCTTCAATCCGGCACCTGCTCGTCCTGCTGATCTGGGGTGCGCCGTCGGCACCATAGAGCGTCCTGGACCGCTCCTACTGGCGCCGCAAACACCAGTACCGCGCCAGAAAACACCACTACAGAGCAAGTGGACATGCCCCACAAGCGCGACTGTAGTATCAGGCGGCGAAGTAAAAATATCCGGATGTTGCCAAATGTGGCAAGGAAGCAATCAGGCCGAGCTCAACGGCCGATAAAAGGACTGGAACTAGAATTTGAGCCTTTCAGCACAGGGCAAGAGAATCTAAGGTGGTCGGATCAACGAGAGCGTACGATGGTTGCTCATGACTGCGCAGCCAAAGTCCGTTTGTCGGTGTCAATCGAATTTCAAAAATTGGATCGCCGGAGGCGCCTTCGTTAAGGAGTGTCGCCGTAAGTACGTCGCTGTCTTCAGGGTCGACACTGAGTAAGACACGGCCACTGTCTGCGATCCATGAAGCCAAGAATGCCCGAAGCGCGTCACTCACACTTGGAGCCAGTCGGTTCGTAGCTTCATCAAGAAATTCCCTGATGGGCCCAGCAACTGCCCCACCGGTAGCATTCAGTGTAGGAGTAAGCGCATCACCCCTGTTTGCAATAAAACTCCACCGGAATGCCTTCATCGCCTCCCCAGACGCCTTGAACTGGACGCCTTCATCCTCAAGGCGCCTCACATACTCCTCTGCGGGGAGGCCGTCAGGTCGTGCACTCTGCTCGTGTCGACCGTTGGCGTCCATCACACGCCATGCGAACTGAATCGGTGTTGTCGCAACAAGACGCTTCACATCTGCGACAGTTGATTGCACAACCTCAGCCAGGTCACCGAAAGATACCCATTTTCCAGCCGGGATTTGAGCAATGACATCGGTTAATTGGGCGACGTCAAGCTTGCTGTCCGACTCGCTTCCGAGGTTAATCGGCGGGATCCAGGTTCGTGCAATTAAGTCACTTAAGTATTCTCCGCGGTCAAGTATTTCTTTCCTGCACCACTCGTCTTTCGCGACAATCCATTTGTTCAGTTCAATATTGCTCTTTTCGATGAGCAGCTGACGCTTGCGTTCAAATGCGTGGTCGCTCAGTTTCGAGTTGTAGCCCGAGAGCGTCAGATTCGCCAGGGTGTGCACGTATGTTTCGTGCACGGCTTCAGGCGACGCAAAGTCACCCAGGTCCTTGGCTAGCTCCTGCCGCCACTCCGGGGTCAAATTTTGGGGCAAAATATGCTCAATGCTCGCCTTCATAAGCCCTGCAGGCTCGTTTCCAACTAGCTCTTCTTCAAGCCAGGAAAGCAGAGTCTTGCGCTGGCGAGCACTGCCAGACCGGTAAAAATTGACTGAAACGACGGCCTTGCTCACAACCTCATCAGAGGCGAAATCTTTATTGTCCCTCGAAAAATAATCACGCAGCGCTTCCGCGGGATCATTTGCGTCAAGCGATTTGGACGCCCGCATAAGAATCCGCGACAGCGCATTGTGGGGTGCGCGGACAAGGAGTCGACGAACGAGGAAGGACTCGATCACAGCAAGTGCCTCAGCAGTCTGCCCGTTCGTCGTCCTGCCGCTCTGGCGCAGACTCAGCAGAGCAAGGACCAATGGATCGATGGATTCGATCCCGAAGTCAACAAGCCGCTGCAATCCACGTCGGACCTGCGGATCACTCTCCTTGCTCGGGAGCCGCATGACTTCAAGCAGAACTGACAGCTGATTGAATCGCTTAACCTCGTCACGAAGCTCTGCCGGGCTAAGCATTTCGATGCGCTTCACCTGCTTTCTGAACGTGTCGTCCTTCTTCGCCTCAGTATCCGACCACGTCAGTTCCAGCCAGAAAAGGTGGGCGAGGTCATCGCGAGACAGGCGCTCCTGCATTGGGAACCAGAAAGCTGAGTGCACCTGTTCTGCGTGGCCACCAAGACGAGAGAAGAAAAAATTCCGGAGGAGATCACCTTGAGTGAGTTTAAGTCCAGTGTTATTCAAGGACTCAAAAATGCTGTAAACGTTGTCTTGCGCCTCAGCGGTGATTACAACAAATCGGAGACCATCAAGGGTTGCCGACCTGATGTCGTCGATTGCAACATCTGTGTTAAGCGATACAGTTCGTGAAAGCTTTGTTCGGAAGTATTTATATGCGGCAACGAGATTGCTGTCCGATGAGAAGTTCGGGTTTTCTTCCATGATAGCGATAAAATCGCTACGATCGCCCTGTGTCGGCCAAAGGCGAAAACGTTCAGGGTGTGACTTCTTGTACCGATGGATGAGAACCCCGTCCGCGAGTTCATCAGCATCTGTGGTTTCATTCCGAAATTCGCGGTAAACATCACGTGTTGCAGCGAGCAACATTGTTAGAGTCGTGAGGCGTTGCTGACCATCCACGACAAGGAATGTGAAGTCGTTAGGGATGTTGTGGCCGCTATGCAGAACAAGGGTCCCCAGAAAGTGCTCAGTTCCGGGCTCTGACTGTCGAGCGATTGCAAGATCACGAATGTCCGTCCAAAGCTTTTCGAACTGTACCTCGTCCCAATCAAACGTTCGCTGGTACAGCGGAATTTCATAACGCGTGCTATCGCTTCCAAGTACTCCACGAAGAACCTGCTTGCCGACCTGCATTCGATACCTCCGCTCACGCCGACCGCTGGCGGCGCGGTCAATCTCCGCCAATTCTAGTGGCTCATCTTTGACTTGGTGGGGCGGATGGCCTCGTTGCAACACAGATTGTCTGTCATCCCTAGTGGCCCGTCGGCGAACTGCTTGAACGCTTGATGGGGTGGGATCATGGGTTATGGCAAATCATCCTGCGGCCCCGCTGCGGTTGCGGGAAGGCGACCGGGAGAGGCTGGCCCGGCTGGTGCAGTCCACCTCGGTTCGGGCGGGGCTTGCCCAGCGGGCGCGGATCGTGCTGTTGGCCGCCGACGGCCACGATACTGGCGTGTGTGCGTATGAGAACGGCAAAGTGTTGGCGCCTGGTGTAGCCACTTGAGAGGCGCTATTAGCCCAATCGAGCCAGTTCCCTCCAACCCTCGAATGCAGTAGGGGTCCCTCAGTGGGCATATCACCCGGGGGTCAAACGGGCATTAGTAGTCAGCTAACCTCCTGTGTCGGTTCTCATGGTCGTCCGCACAAATACCTAAGGTCGCCTGCACGGTTGCTGGCCGACCGGCTTCCGCGCGGCGGTATATCGCGGTCAACACGATCATTTTCAGCGCATCGAGGACTGGCCCCGGCCCGGCACAGCATCTAGATCTCGTCGCCGACTGATCCGGATCGGCGCGTTTCTTCAAAAATGCGGGTGCAAGACCTGAACTAGTTCTGTGGCGGATAGAAGCCGGTTCGCTGTGTTGTCGCAGCCGTGCCACCGAAGAAGTACTCGCGGCTGCCCTCCGGGAGCGGTGAGATCGGCGACTTGTTCTCGAGAATTAACGACTGACCGCCGAACTGATTCTGGAGATAAACGTAGAACGCATCGACGACGTTCGTGCTGATCGTTTCTTCTTCCCCACGGAGCTCCGGGTCTCCTGGCTGCCGGTATGTGACGATCGGCGAATCAAGAATTACGAATCCTGGGTGTCGGTAGTCGCGGCGGAGACAGTACTCCGCAAGAGACACGTTGAAAAGCGCACGGAGAATCGATCGAACACCCTTGCCTCTCACTCGGCGGAGGCGTTGGTCGACGAACAAGTCGCGCTCACTTGTGGAGTAGTGCACGGTGCTGTCGTTGGAGAAAGACCATTGCCGGAGTATCTCCTGTGCCACCGTGTCGAACTGATGCAGGTCACCTGACACGATGGGAACCTCGGTTGAGGTTTTTGGTTTGTTAACTTGCGCTGTCGCTGTCCGTAGTGCGAGAAGGTTCAATAGTCGATCGTGGCTGTCGATCTGACGCTCTACGAGAGACCTAGTCTTAAGAAGTGGTGGCAACTCCCCGCCCGGCGTCTCGATGGCGGTGTCGAGGCGGCGAATCTGAGTCGTGAGCTGCGCGTTATCGTCCCTGAGCGCACTAGCGCGCACGGTGATTTCTTGACGTTCGAACCGGATGGAGCTGATTGTCTCGTCGAGGTTCGCACGCAGCGACATGATCTTGTTCTGTTCGGAAGCGATGGCGGCGGCGAATGTCGCCGGCTCTTCCGTGGTGAGCGGTGATTCAGGCCAGTGCTGATGCGCTGGCTCTGCTCCACAAAACGGACAGCTTCCGTCTTCCTCGACCGCGAGCACGTCGGATGCCTGAGCAAGCATTTCAAGGCGCGAGAGGTCAGACTCGTACTGAGTATGAAGGAGTCCAAATCGCGCTTCTAGGCTGCCGAGTTCGTCTTGGCGCTCGACAAAACTAGCCAGGGTTTTCGTGTTCGCTGCGCGACGCAGCACGAGCTCGTCGCGCTGAGAACTAACGTCGTTCATCGTCCTGCTCGCAGCAATTAGTGACTCGTTCAGACGCGCGAGTTGATTGTGAAGCTGATCAACAGGCGGAGACGCGGCAAGCTCCTGCTCCAGGTCCGCGATAACTTGATCGAGTATTTCTAGTTTGTTGGCCGAGATCTTCTTTAACTCGGCGGCCTTGGGAATCGGTGTCAGCCCGGAGTCATCTTGGCCCTCGATGAACATGCGGAAGATTGCGGATTCCACGGGGCGATCGTGGTACTGCCCAAATTCAATGGGCGACCGCTTGGTAAGAATGGTCTCTTCATCTACCGCAGTGAGACGGAAGACGTCCCGCCATTGCAGTGGACGAGTCTCGTTGTACTGATTAGTTCGAACCACGGACTCGTCAAGGTCGGTAAGCGAGAGCAAGTACCGCGAGGCGCTTCGCGGATCCTTCGATACGTGCTTCGGCGCCAAGTACTCCGGCGCCAAATTCGTCGTCAGCTCGCGAAGGTCCTCTTCGACTAGACCGATGCGCCCACCGTTGAAGTCACGAACAAGCGTGACGATGTTGCCCTCCGTTGTTCGAACGCCAAGGTGCACGTACTGGTATCCCTTGGCCTCGTCTGGTAGCTCAATCGCCTGCGCGATCCCGAACGCATAGCTGAGAAGGTCGAAAATATGGGACTTGCCCGTGTCTGAGGCACCGTGAATTACCGTGAGCCGATCACCGAACTCGATGGTGGCCGGGGCAACACTATTCCCAACGGCGGTGAGGTGAACGAGGTGGAGTCGACTAACCATGGTGCTCATTCCCGTTCAATTGCTCAAACTCCTCAGCCCAGCTTCCAAACACGACAGCAAGCCTGGCCCTAATATCATCGTCGTCAAGGCTCCCGAACGTATCGGCCGCCCAAGCACACCGTGCCCGCAAGTGCGTGAGGTAGAGCGCATCCATCGAGTCAAGGAATGGGCGAGCGTCCTCGCTCGCGCGGTAGTAGATCCCGGCGGTTGTCAGATCTTGGACGATCAGTCCACGCGATCCCATGATAGTGATGCCCTCACGAATGAGCTGCCGCTTAACGCCAAGCTCACCGACTCGACCAGGAACCTCCGGGTGAAGGCTACTTGCACCGGCGAAGTCACTGCTGTGGAGCACCACGTGATCGAGGAGAACGATTCGGGCGAGATCGGCGCGCTTTGGATATAGGGCGGTGAGAAGCGCTACGACTCGAATGCCGATCTCAAGTGGGCTGTTCAGTAACTGAGTCATATGTCAGCGACCCAGGTGAGTCGGTCGTCGTTGGCGAGCTGATGGCAGACGCCCCGTCTATCGGCTGGCTCAGTGACTTGAATAAGGGCGTTGGCACTCAGTTGTGCGTTTACCGCTTGCTCCAGCGTGTGACGGAGGCGCTCCAATCCATCTGAATGTTCAGCTTCGGCGGTCTCAATAACTGCGTCGAACAGCTCGTTCTGTAGCCCTTCAAAGGTGTTCGGGAGCACTCGGTCGCGCGCAAAATTGCGAAGTGCCTCAGCTCGGAAGAAACTCTCGCGCTGTCGCTGGAGGTGCGCACCAGCCTTGGTGTGCACCTCGGCGGCCGCGATGCTGTCGACTGTTAGGTACCGCTCCTGGTACGCGTCGACAAGCTTCGTCAGATATACAAGTTCATCAGGGTGGACGGTCTGCGGCGGATTTTCGGAAGTGGGCCGAGCAGGAAGCCCGCCTCCAAAACGAGCGGGGTAGTACGGGGTTGCCTTGTGCTGATCTAACAATGCCAAGACTTCAACCGCGCCAAACATCGAGAAATCAGTCGCACTGGCAAGCGCGTGTACGGCACTTCGAGTTTTTTCGTCGAGTTCCTTGAACGGCTTCGCCACGCTGGACTCGACCTGCTCGAGAAACTTCGCACGTAGCTCTGTCGGCGTCGAGATCAGGTGCGCCAGATTCGTGCCCATGCCACGAGGAGCAATAAAGCTATAACTCGACGGCAGCGTGTAGAGAGGTGTATGCACAGGAAGAAGGAAGACCTTCAGCATTTCCGGCCACGCGTTTGAGGGCGTCAGGCTTCTGTCGTAGTGCTTTCCTTGGAAGCAGTCCCACTCATCCTCAAAGCCTCGATCAGTCTTGAATCCCGCGACGTCGACCCCTCGGTCGCCTGAGCCGCCGAAACGCCGGACTGCGACGTACTTGGGGGACAGACTCGTCGCCCACTCCTCAATGAAGACTTCCCACTCGTCCGGATCATAGGTCTGAATGACCTTCCGCGGGGCAATACGAGGTCCGTGCTCGGCGTGAGCTGCGGTCAGGACTGTGGGCAGGGTTGGGGGCCGGAGGTCACTCACGCTGATCGCGTCCCTTAATCCCATGTGCCTAAGTTAGCGGACACGCGGCATCCGGCCCATCGCGACATTGGGCGATGCCCGTATGAGGATCCTGCCTAGCCTTAGATGCTCACAGCGATGACGCCCAGCGCGCCCAGGATCAGAAGTCCCGCGTAGACGAGGGCAGCAACTCTCATCAGATCTGCCGGCCGCTGCAGGTGAAGCAGAGCTGGGCTTGCCGCATCGTAGGACTCCTCAAAGTGGAGCTATCCAACCAATTCCTCTGGAGTGAGGGCCTGATCGTCAGACCTATCACCGCTCGCCACCGCTTGTTTATCTGCTCATAGGTGGACACGGAGCATGCGGCTCGTCCCCATAAGAGCACCCGCCCAGACGACCTCTTCGATCTACCGGCAGGCGGTCACGACCGCTAATCTTGTGCCACCGGTGGCGCCCCGTGCCGTCGGTCTCCAAGGCCCAGGCGTCGACCGCGTCTGCCGGGGCCGCTACGAGGACAGGAACTCGCGAGTTCACTGGGGCATGCCAACCTCTGCATGGGGTGTGTGCGAACGCGGGCGTGTGCACTCCGTGATGCCGAGGAGGCTCATCATGTCCCGTTACCGCGCGTCCCGCACCGTGCTCACCATGGCGAAGAAGCTCCGCCGTTGCACTGACGCCCAGCACATCAAGATCGTCCGCGTCGTCGAGAGGGCCGCCAGGGCCACCCGCACTCCGTACGCCAGAGCCCTGCTGGCGCTGCGCGAACTGGAAGCGGACGGCCACTGGGTCGATCGTAGCCAGCTGGAGACCTTGATCCCTGCCTCCGGTAAGGACCGGGATCTGGCCGAGGTGCATATGGGCGCCATGGGGGAGTCCACCAGCCTGGAGTCCCAGGGCGGCTACGCAAGCGCAATGCAGATGCCCACGACATATCCCTCAGCAGATGATCCGCGCAGTCCGAGCCATCTGGAGAACCGCCCGCTCACAATGATGCGCTGGTGGCTGTCCGGCCGCTCACTGGGAATCTACGGCGCCCAGCGTGAGGACCAGGCGCTGTTCGTCCGCGAGTTGATGTCCCAGCTGATGGGCGAATCGGTGCGCTTCGTGGTCCCGATGCGGAAGTTCGCCAGGCCCGACTACAAGACGCTACTGGCGGTCACCGAGATCGTCGACCTCTCGGAGCACTCGGACGGCATGACCGGCTTCCTGGGTCAGATCCAGCGCAGCCAGTCCGGCGATGCAGAGGTAGCTCTCCTTGTGGACGCAAGCTACGGGCTCACCGAGGAGGACCGGGCAGCACTGGTGTCAGTGGTGACCCGCCCTGGGCTGGGGATCAGGGTGATCTACACGGAGTCCTACGCGCTGCGCGGGTGGGACGAGCTGATGAATGCTGCGCTGGACTACGCCGAATCGGTCTTCCTCGGACCGGCCCGTAGCGTCGACCTGGAGGCCGTCGGCGTGCCCGCCGATTACCGGGTGCCGGAGGGGAAAGGCGCCGGAATCTACTGCAGCGACGGCGGCTACATCGTCCGGTTCGGCGCCGCGAGTCCCACCCCGGCCTACGAGCTCGCGCATCGCGCCAACCAGCTGTGGGGTCCGTGCGGTTCCCGGCCTCCCTGCGCCACGATGGCCCTGCTGACCGAGCCGGGCGACGTGATGTTCTTCTGGGGCGACGAGTCGGACCAGGGCTGGACTGTGGTCACCTCCAGGATCGGGACCGGAGTGGTCCGCCGGGACACTGAGGCCGGACCGCGGTACCGGTTGTTCTCCTTCGGATACGGCCTGCGCGAGACCCGCCGTGAGCTCGCTCAGGACGGGATCAACGACGAGATGGCGACCGACTTCGTTCGGTCCCTCGGTCCCCGTGACGTCCACTTCACCGAGGGCGCGGTCCGCTTGGACGTGAACAGCCTCGAGCGCGACGGAGACGTCATCTGGATCGACGAGGACTGACCTCGCCAAGATCGTGAGTCCCAGGAGCCTTCCCGGTTCCTGGGGCTCACTTCCACCCCATGCGTCTCGGAGTAGCTCAGAGGCGGAAGGGGTGTCCGGGCATGGCGCGGATAGTCTGAACGCTCTTGCACCCATCTTTCAGGAGCCCCACATGCGCCGCTACCGCGCCCTGCTCGTCCTCATTCCGATCGCCGCCTTCGCTCTGACCGGATGTGGCCTCGGCAGCAACTTCGCCGATGACTTGGAGGGGCAGTGGAGCTGCCAGAGCGCGGGCAGCGGCGGGTTGCGCACCAACCTGTTCGACTCCACGCTGACCACCTCTGACTCCAGCTTCGACATCGGGTTCGAGAAGATCGGGGGAGAGCCTGCGGTACACGCTGACCGACGACGCTGGGTTCGGTGCGACGGACACCTACACCGGATCCATCGGCCACACGGACGAGGGCGAGTTCTTTATCAACGACAACACCATGGGCAACGACTACGTGCTGAACCTCCCGGACAGCCTCGCCGACATCGAGGGGGACTCCCAGGCGATCCAGTGGAAGAGCAACGGCTTCCAGGTGGTCCTGGAGCACCCGAGCGAGAACGAGATCGTGCTGCGCTCCGACGCCCCCGAAGGAGCTATGCGCTGCCTGAAGGCCGGCGCCTGACACCGGATGCGCGGAAGCCCCGAAGCCGGACGGGTCGACGTCGGCTTCGGGGCTCGTGCTGTTTGAAGCGTTCAGGCCACCTTGGCTTGGGCGTAGACGAGGTCGCTGCGCAGCGCGACGTCCCAGCTGCCGCGGTCGTTGATCAGGTAGGCGACCTTGATGCGGCCGTCGGCGTTCACCCGCTTGAGCTGACCGCCCTCGTTGCGCCCCCGGTCCGCTGCACGGTTCACCGTCGCCGCCTGCGTCGCAACGCTCGTGCTGACCGGTTGCGCCGCACCAGAGCGGCCCGAGACCGCGGCCCCACAGGGAACCGACACCACCGAGGCTACGGCCACGACCTCTGACGGGAACCGCGAGGAGCCGGTAGACGAGGAGGAGGCCGTCACCGAGGAAGGCCAGGGAATCCTCGACGTCGAGACCAGCGCCTACCCTGCGGCCTGGGCCGCTGAGAAAGAGCGGGCCCTGCCCGACAAATGGAACGTCGACTCCTGGGAGCGAGCCAGCGGGGGGGTCTTCTGGGCCAGCCTTGTGCGCGATGTCCGAGCCTGTGAGGTGGGCGAGCTGATCTTCGTCTTCGAAGGCTCAGCCATCGAACCCGACATGGAGCAGGCCGCCTACCACGCGGTTCAGGAGGTCATGTATACCTTGGGTTCTGACGACGAGTCGATCACCTCCGTGGCGATCATGGATACGTTCGAAGGCCGGCTCTTCGAGTGGGTCACCAGGTCCGTGCTGACCAGCTGAGTGCCACACCGGGCCGTGCACGTGGGAGCCGTGACGACGATGAACGAGTGCACCGCCCCCGACATCCCATTCAAGATGCTGCGTGCCGATGGTGCGCAGTGGAAATCCGGTGCTCCCAGGTAGCGGTACGAAGCTTACCGACCGCGTTTTGCCTCGTCGGGGTCGTTCAGCAGCTCGCCGTCGACGATCAGGGGATTGCTGGCATGCGCCGTTTCTGGGCGGTGTCCTGGTTTGGTCAGCTCGAGGCTTGCGAGATGCTTCTGCAGTTTCCGCGCCATGGGGAGGAAGGTGCCAAGTGTGAGGCCACCGGAGAGCACCGATCCGACGAGGGGGATGGCTTTGGCTACTCCACTGGCGAAGATCTTCTTCGTCATTTGTGCTCCGAGGTAGCTGGCGACCTTCTTGACGACGGGGTAGATCACGCCCTTGGTGAGCGCCTGTTGCGGTAGCTTCTTCGCAGCCTGGGCAGCGATCATGGCTGCTGCTTTCGCTACTCCGCCTTGGGCGATCTGGACGCCGACCATGACGCCGAGGAAAAGCGTGAGGATGCCCTCTGTGGCTTCGTCCATCTCATCGTCGTCTCCGTTGAAGAGATCAGGCCAGCTATAGATGTACGCCAGCTTCTGGGAGATCCGGAGCATGTGGCCCAGATACTGGGCGACGTCGGCGGGTACCGTGCCGATCATGGCGAAACCACCGGGAACTCCGGCAAGCGCTGAGAGGCCGGTGACCTTGCTGGTCTCGTAGCGGATCGAAGTGTTGGCGGCTTCGGTGATGATTTCGAGCAGTATGCCCGCCGCAGCAGGGCCGTCGGCGATCGCTCGCTCGATCTGACCCTCTGTGCAGTGGCGCTTCAGCGCCGTTCGGAGATAGGCAGCCCGATCGATCCGTACGCCCGGCAGCTTTGCCGCGGCGTTCAGCGCCTGGGAGAACGTTGACCCAGCGGTCGCGATCGTGTTGCTGTCGTCCATGGGCCGAGAATACTTGGGGCTACCACGCGCCGTTGATCCGACACGATAAGGGCCGCGCCATGAACCGGGACATCGAAGCCCTCATCGCTCTAGACCCTAGGGACTGCGGGCTGGGGTGACACCCATATCCTGCCGCCGGCAATCCCCGTCACGATGCGCCACTTTGGAGCGAAGGACGCAAACGCTTCGGATGCGGCGTCCTGCAATGACCGTCAGAGGCCCTCAACTGCCAACGCGCGCACCAGTCGCACACAGAGCTGTATCCGGTCCTCGCTATCCACTAGCCGGCCGCCTTCGGGCTTCTGCTGGACCAGAACCCGCAACTGGTCGGCAGAATCGAACGCCGTCAGGGCCTTGGCGACCTTGATTTCGACGGGCTCACGGTTGTCTGGAAGGACGAGTTCGAAGGCGTCGTCATCACAGCGAATCTCGATGCGGGACCTCTTGAGCGTGAGGCCTGGGTCGTCGCGGTGCCACCAACTTGGTTCCTCGGCATCAGAACCAAGCGAGCCGTCGACCCAGGCCGCATGGAGCAGCGCGTCGCTGAAGTAGGCGTTGTAGTTGCTGCCGTGAAGCATCCGGAGGCGCTGATAAGCGAACCCGCCGGTCGTGCTGTCGTAGGTGCCGTGGTAGTAGCCACCGCCTTTCGAGCTGCGGGCGCCGGAGTAGCGGACGAGGTAGTAGCGCCAGTCGTAGAAGTTGCGGGACTCGCGTTCAGCGAGCCACTGGGCGCGGATCGCATCGAGAGCGTCGCTTGGCTGGTTCGTGCCGGTCGCCGCCCGCGTGGCGACGTCGTCCAGCAGAGCCGCCAGCGGCTCGCGGATGTTGGCGAGATTCGCCCGAGACCCCGTGGTGAGCATGTCAGTCCAGGAGTCGTCCTTCTGGGAACTTCCGAGCTGGCGGCGACTTCCCTGCCAGCCAACATCGCGTGAGTAGTCCCCTTTCGTGAGCAGCGCAGCGCCGAGCAGGTCGCGCAGTTCCGGTTGGCTCACGGCTGCGAATGCTTCAGCCCGTGCTTCTAGCGTGGCTGCATCGAGCTCGAACGCCATGATGCGTCCGCGAACCAGTGGGTGGTCTTCGAGTTGATGTACGGCGTCAACGGTTTCTGGGTGCTCGTCCAGAAAGGACCACTTGAGGAGCTCATCAGCAACCCAATCGCTTCGGAAGGTCCCTGAATCCTCCAGTTGGCCGTGAACGATCAGTTTCTCGGTCTGTGCGACGTAGGCAGGCATGCGATTGAGGTCGAGGAATGCTGCAGTGACATTGCGTAGAGAACGCAGGCGCTTGGCGATCTCCTCTTGACTGTTCTTGTCGTCGGCCTGTCGCGCGAGCAGGAGTCCGAAGAGGAGCAGCGTCTCTTGTGCCGTGAAGTCGGACCCGTACCGGATGATGCAGCCACCGAATAGGTCAGGAGTTGTGGAGAAGAGCGGAATCGGTCCTTCCCCGAGCCCGCCGGCGGTGAACAGCTTGCTGAACTCGGCGCTCGGGTCGAGAGGAACTTTGATATGGGTGACGGGATCGGCGCCAATCCACGTGTCGAAGGCGTGGAAGAAGAAGTTTCGATTCCGAGCGGCATGTTCGTTGTCGGGGTCGGCGAAGGCGAGTCGGGCTCGCTCCTCGATCGGCCAAAGCCTTCGTGCCTGCTTGTCGTGCCACTTTCGGGCAGACTTCCCGTCGCGCCACTCGCAGATTTTGATAATGAAGGTGAGGTAACGCTCAAACTCGTCGTCGATCTTGTAGTCGCTCGACGCTCGCTTCTCGTACTCCCAGAGCAGGTCGGCCCACACCCCGTCGATGCTCTCGACGAGGTGCTGGTGCCGGTCAGGGTCGGCTGACTTGATGATGCTTTCGAAGTCCGCCTTGAAGACCTCAAACGTCGTCAGTGGCTTCCCTCGCGAGTTCATCTTGATATAGAGGTCTTCGCCGTGGGCGATATCGATTACGGGGAGGAACAGGAACCAAATGGCACTGTTTTGGACGTCGGTGGGGCGAGCTGCGAGCCGGTCCCATACGGCGTCGATTTCGTCGGCGTGCGGGTCGAGCCGTCGATGGATTGCGTCGAGGATGACGAGCATCGACGAGATAGTCGGGTCGTGGCGCCACGGGTAGACATACCACGGCTGGTCTTTGATCCAGGCCGATGGAGAGGCCGGCCCGCCTGGATACGGGTTGTTGGCGATTGTCTGGGTGAAGTCCCGTGCTGTCGGCCGGGTCGCGTAGGAGAAGCACAGCCAAGGGGCGGCCGGGTCGAGTTTGTCTGCGCGCGAAGCGACGTACCAGTGCAGCAAGAACAGGGTAGTGAGGCGTTGTTGGCCATCGAGTGGCTGCAGGACTCCGGCTCGAACGTCGCCGTACACGAAGTCGAGACCCATGTGCCTGTCAGTCGTGGCGGCTTCGATGACCTTGTCGAGGAAGCGGTCCCGGAGGGCGCTGACCTCCTCGTCAGCTCGGCCCTGCGCGAAGTCACGCTGGATGACCGGGATCTCGATCTCGGTGATGCCGGGACGGTCTCCGACGGGTTCGTCGAATAGGCCGAGGAACGTGGTGGGGTAGCCCTTCATGCGTGGACCTCGTCAGCGGGAGAGCGCTCGACCATCAGGAAGCGCTCCACCTTGTCGATCAACGAAGTGAGGTAGTTGGCCTGATCCTGGGGACCCCACAGGGAGAGTTGCTGGTCGGCCGCGGCCGTGTAGTACTTCAGGAAGACGTTACGGGTGCAGGGCAGGATGTAGGCCCCATCCTGGTCGAGCCCGATCACTTGTTCGCGCTTGAGAGCGAAGACCGCGTTGTTCAGCTTGCTGTTGAGGTCGCGTTGGAGCAGCGCCAGATTGCCGAGTCCGTGCGTGTCCCCATCGGTGGCGTCAGTGCCAGGAGCGCTGAACAACGCCAGGACCTGCCGGAAGATCCAGTCGAAACTCTGCTCATCGGTCTTACCGTCGGCCATGGCCAGATGGGCGTTGATCTTGGCGATGATTTCATCCACGTCGGCCCGCTGATCTGGTGGCCAGTGAGACTCTTTGACCTTCTTCTTGTGCGTCCGTAGCCAGTCTCGACGTTCGGTCTCCTTCTCGAAGGCTTCGGAGTTCTGTGCGTGGATGTGTTCCAGCGACCAGTTATCGACGTAGGCGTGGAAAGAGAAGCGGCTCCCGACGTCGCTGCTGCCGAGCACGGTCTCGACATTCATGAGGAGCAGGACGTCGGTGCACTTGCCGTTGTCTTTCCCGTAGCGCAAGAGGGAGACCTTGTCAGCTGTGAGATCAAGGCGCTTGCGTGTTCGGTCAACGAGCGCCTTTCGGAAGGCCGAGTGCGTCCGGGATCGGGATAGGTCGATGAGTTCCTGGATCGAGTCGCCGACCTGGATGAGGTAGCCGATTCGGTGGTAGAGATCACGGTCTTGGAACCACCCTGTCAGCAGTCCGTGGCGCTCGACGACGTCGCGCCAAAAGGCGGCCGCTCCTCGCTCGGCGATGTCCTCCCGGACTTTGCTGAAGGTCCAGTAGCGGGGCCGTTCCCTTAGACCCGCCTTCGGCGTCATGGACTCGAAGAGGAAGTCGATGTGGGTCGACCTCTCGGTCGATGAGCGCGTGAGGAATGCCCAGAACTGCGGATCACGAAGATCCCTCTCGAACCCGTCCCATTGGGCAGCGGTCTCTTGTTGCCGCCCCGACTTGCCGCCGGCTGCGCCGCTGTTTGATAGCACCAGAGCCTTGACCAACTCCGAGTCCGTCAGCGGGATGCGATCACGGTTCAGGCGCGTAAAGAGTGCGGTGGCGTCGGTGCCCGGTGGCGCCTCGTACCAGATGACGTAGACCCAGTTAGCAAGCGCCGTGTGGAGATTGATGGCGGCCTGTGTGGCGTTCGGCTGTTCGTCGAACCACTCTCCGATGACGTCGTACGCCTGGGCGATGTGGTAGTAGTCGATGTTCTCGTCACGACGCGAGAAGTCGAGGGTCTCCAGGAAGTCGCGGCTACCGTGTCGGGTTTCGTAGGTCAGCAGGTAGTCCAACTTGGAGTCGGCGATCTTCGTGGCGACGTATTTCGTGATCAGGAACAGGGTTGTTAGGCGCTGTTGGCCGTCGACGAGTTCCCAGCTCCCGCCATCGCGCTTCAACACGACGATCGGCTGGAGGTAGTAGTCGGAGGGCTCTCCCCTGCCGGCTTCGCGCTTGTGGGTCTTGATGTCCTCCAAAAGTTGGCGCACTTCGTCGCGTCCCCACCGGTAGCCGCGCTGGTACGCGGCGACGAAGAACTCTCCCTGGATGAACGGCTTGTCGTCGTCGCCCTTCATCACGAGCCGGGGCTCAATCGTCGCCTCCGATAGAGCTGATGGGTTGGCGTGTTCTCCCACGAAAAAAGACTCTAGTGGGATGTCCCGACAGATCGGGGACGGTTGCGATGACGCGGGTCGCGGCGACGGTGGGGCCCAGCGCACGCTTTACATATGGCCGGCTACCGGACACCTTCCACGAAGATGACCTCGTAGTAGGGGTTCCCAGAGGGTCACTGGGCGCAGACGGGAGGGTCGGGCAGGTGGCGGTAGATAGAGGAGCAGCTCTTCTGCATGATCGGTGTTCCCGCGTGGTCGACGGCCATGATCCAGTCCATGTGATCCTCGGTCTCGTCGTAGTAGGCGAGGGTGCTCATCACGGCGTTAATGCCACGGTCCGCCAGGTCCTCGAGGTAAGGGTCGTCGTGACGGCCGTTCATCTGGAGCTGGAGCACTCCGATGCTCTGGGCGTCCATCCCGTAGGTCTCGCACGCCCACTCGGCCTTGTCCTCGAAGCACAGGTCTGACCACGAGTCCCGGCCCACCAGCTGCAGGTAGGTGGATTCCATCTGGTCGGCCCACTCGCCTGCGTCACCGGCGAACTGCCCGTTGCCAGGGGAGTCGGCGCTGGACTGTCGGTCGTTCTCGCCGTACTCCCCGGTGATGGCGGCCAGCAGCATCCACAGGATGACGATGCTGCCGATCACGATGACTCGGCCGCGGAAGTTCATCTCGTCCCAGGCTTGGCGCATCAGGGGATCTCCTCGGTTGCGGTGACACACATGGCTCATTCTTCTGCACCCGCAGTGCTATCTAGAGTCGGCCGAGCAGCTCCTTCTTCTTGGCCGTGAACTCTTCCTCCGTCAGCACCCCGGCGTCGCGAAGCTGCCCGAGCCGAGCGAGCTGGGCGAGCACGTCCGGCCCAGCGGGCGCAGCGGGGGCCGGAGCAGAGGCCTTGGCAGCGTGGGTGTTGCGCAGCTGGCGGTAGAGGTTAGCAATGTTTTCGCCCTGCCCAGATTCCAGCTGGGTGATCTTACCTTTGGCCCCAGAGACGGTGAACTCCAGTGACTCCGTACCCCATCCCTTGCTCAGCGACAGAGACGAGATCGCGCTGAGCTGGAACTCCTTCACTGACTCCCGGAGGATGCCCTTTTCCAGGAAGACCAGGCGCTTGTCGGTCAGCACGATCAGGGACTGCAGTTTCTCGTAGGTACCCTGACCCAGAGCGAGGACCTGTTCCTCTGAGTCCAGGATGTTGCGCAGATGGGAGATCTCACGACGGGCGAGCATCCGTGAGAGCCCGCTCAGCTTTTCCAACGCCTCCATGATCCCGCGGTCGTCGCCGGCTTCCTCGCCAGCAATGGCTGCGGTAGGGGCTCTGACGCGGGCATTAGCAGGGGAGCTGCCAGAAGGCCGGGTAGAAGACCTGTCGATGGCTATGACCGGGGTTCTGTCGGGTGCTTTGCTAGGAGGTCTCGCAGGGATTTTGGTAGCGGCGCCCACTCTTTCCGCGACACCTTTGCCCAGGGTTGCTGAGAGCTCGTTGAGTATCTCCTGATGTTTGGTGCCCATGGCGTCCACGGTCACTTCGGCCACGGCGCCGGCGGAGTGCTCGCTGATCGCGACGGTGATACGAGCTGGATTGCGGTTCTTGCTCCAGGACGCCTTCGTCCGGCCCTCGATGTGCCCGAGCGGACCGGAAGGCGAAGCGCCCATCTGCTTTAGACCTGCCCGCAGCGCTGTGTCCGCCTGCGTCACCGGCAGACGCACCACCCACTGGATCATCACCTTGATACCCATCGCGTTCTCTCTCCCGTGTCCGTGTGCTTTCGTGTCTATTGTCGCGTCGGGTGCCCGCACAGCGTGACAACGGAACTGGCCGGCCTCCTCACCGCGTGTATGGCGAAGTTTTCGTCGGCGACACCTGACGCTGCGGCACAACTGCGGCATCAAGCAGGAGACGCTCGCCACGCGGACGGCTCTTGAGCATGCCTCACACGTGTTGGTTGGGGAATGGGGACTGATGTGCTTGCGTCTTGATCGGTAGGTGGCCAGGTAGATGAGCATGGCCATCGCCGCTTATTCAGTTACCGGTTTCAGGTAGTTCGCGGAAAGAAGATCAGCGCCGGTGCTGCGGTCCACACACAACACGTCAGGGTGGCCGGCCTCTACCTCACCGATGCTGGACCAGAAGCAGTGGTACTCCTCGGTCCGCTGGCCGCGGGCACCAATTGGTTCACCGGTGTCGGACACCACTTGCAGGATCGCCTTCGCTTCCACACAGGTAATCCCGTGGAGATTCTCGTAGGTGTACCGCTCACCCACGCAGGCTGCCTCAGCTGAAGGTGATCCATCATCAGCGGCGACATTCTCATCGCTAGGGCTCAGCGTGGGGGCGGGGCCGGCCGTGAAGGATTGGAGGATGGGAAGGATCTCGGTGCGGAACCGTGGGCTGGCGGCAAACTTCTCTGCTTCTGCCGCCAAATCAACCTGTTCGTAAGGTCCCAGCGTCTGGCCGCCGGTGAAGGACAACTGGTACAGGTTCCCCCAACGCAGATCAAAGAGAGTGGTGTCCGCCCCTGTGCCCGCTGCTATCCCGTACACCAGGCTGGTGCTAGACCCGTCATGTCCAGGGGTGCCGGCTACGACAACCTGCACGGGATTCCCGAGTCCATCCACCATTCCCGGAACCGGTCCCTGCGAAGCCATTGCCTCCACCGGCGGAGGGCCTGCCGGCGCCGTCCATGTGCGCACAGACAGCGTGAGCACGGTGTCCCCGTCAGTGTCGTGGACGGTCCACCCGTAGCGCCTAGAGTCCTCGTAGGTTTCCTCTAGCTGGGCGCGGACAGTCCAACCGGTGGGGTAGCGAAAGCTCAGGGCCCCGTCTGGCGAAGTGAACGACTGCTCCAGGGCCACCGCGGTCTCGTTCTGGACACTGGCGGACGGGCTGGTCGTCGGAGTTTCTGGGCCAGTGTTGACCGTTGGCGTCGGAGACGACGTAGAAGGTGCGGAGGCTAGGGAGTCATTCGAGGATGGCGTAGCGGATTCGCCGCTAGTACACCCGGCTAATGCCAGAGCACATGCCAGGACGGCAGAAAGCCGCAGACGGTGGGGGGTGTTCATCATGGGAGTGAGTCTTGCATGGCGCCCGTCCCAAGATATGGCGTTTACATTCGTTACGATGCTGGCGTCCGTCCGCCGGAAGGTCGCCATGTCACCCCGCACCAAGCGCATGCTCGGACAGAAACTCATCCACGAGTTCACCGTGTGGGCAGTTGCGGCCATTTTCGTTGTGATCGCCATGACGATTATGTACCAGGTAATCGTCGCGGGTCGCCCGCCAGCAGCACCACCAGCAGTGTGCGCCGCAGCGTCGAGGACGGGATGTGCTGCAGGCGCTGGCCCAGGATGCGTTGGTGCACGTTCTTGCAATCTCTCCCGACATAGCCCGACATCAGGTGCAGTGCTCCGAAGACCACGCCGGTGCCGGGCAGCCCAACCTCGTCGGCGAGCACGGACAGGCCTGGGCCCAGTAGCGCGCCGCCGGGGATCGCCACCGGTGCGGGGAACACCGTGTGGCGGTGCCGGGAGGCGGGAGGGTCAGAGCGCCGGCGCCCGGTCGGTGTGACGGGTCGCGACGTCGTAGGCGCGGGCGGCGCGCAGCAGCTCGACGTCCCGGCCGTGGGCGGCGACCAGCTGCAGCCCGACCGGCAGCCCGGCCGAGCTGAATCCGCCCGGCACCGAGACTGCGGGGCACCCGGTGGCCGAAATCAGCGTGGCCGAGCGCATCCACTCCACGTAGGTCTGCATCTCCACCCCCGCCACGGTGCGCGGCCACCGTTCCTCGGACGGGAACGGCAGCACCTGGGAGGTGGGGCACAGGAGCAGGTCGTAGTCGCCGAAGAACGCCCGGATCGCCTCGTGCAGGCGGGTGCGGGCCAGGGCGGCGTCCATGAGCTGGGGGCCGGTGAGGGCCAGGCCCTTCTCCACGTTCCACACGACCTCCGGCTTCACCTGCTCCCGGTGCTCGGCGACCAGGGTGCGCAGGTTCACGGCCATGTCGAAGGCCCGGGTCACGTCGAACACCTCGTCGGCGTCGCGCAGGTCGGGCACGGCCTCCTCGACCACGGCCCCGAGCTGCTCGAACACCCGTGCCTGCTCGCGAAGGACCTCCACGATCTCCGCCTCCACCGGCACACCCAGGCCGAAGTCCGTGCTCAGCCCGATCCGCACCCCGGCCAGCGGCCGGGCATCCGGGTCGGGCAACTCCTCGGCGGCCAGCGTGCGGAAGGCCGCCCGCTCCACCGGGCAGGCCAGCGGGACCCGCGGGTCCGGTCCCGCGAGCACGGACATCGCCAGGACGATGTCGTCCACGCTGCGGGCGATCGGCCCGGACCGGCCCAGCCACGCCCAGGCGTCGGGAGAGGGGGCCAGCGGCAGCACCCCGGCGGAGGGCCGGAACCCGACGACGTTGCAGAACGCCGCCGGGTTGCGCAGCGACCCGCCCATGTCCGAGCCGTCGCCCAGCGGCTGGATCCGGGACGCGATCGCCGCGGCCGCCCCGCCGCTGGAGCCCCCGGCGCTGCGGGCGCGGTCGTAGGGGTTGTGGGTGGTGCCGAAGAGCTCGTTGAAGGTGTGGGAGCCGGCGGCGAACTCGGGCACGTTGTTCTTGCCGGTGCTGATCACCCCGGCGGCGCGGAGGCGGGCGATGATCAGGTCGTCGTGGTCGGGCACCTGTTCGGCGAACACCGGCGAGCCCAGGGTGGTGCGGATCCCGGCGGTGGCGTGGGTGTCCTTGTGCGTCATCGGCACCCCGTGCAGGGGCGGCAGCTCGTCGGCGGGCGTGGTGGCGCTCAGCTCGTCCGCCCGGGCGGCGGCCTGCTGGGCCGCCTCTCGGACCTGAGTGACCACGGCGTTGATCGCCGGGTTCACGGCGTCGATCCGGGCGAAGTGGGCGTCGAGGACCTCCCGCGCGGACACGCTCCGCTGCCGGATCGCGGCCGAGAGCTCCCGGGCGGAGAGCTCGAGCAGGGAGGTGTCCGCGCGGGCGCTCATCGGGCGACGCCCACGCGGGAGAGGATCGCCGTGACCGCGGCGGTCACACCCGTGGTCAGGGTCGGCTCCAGGACCGGGGCGAAGAAGGGCGAGTGGTTGGTCGGCACCGGCTTCCCGCCGTCGAGCACGTCGTCGGGCGTGCCGCCGAAGAACCAGTAGACGCCGGGCACGCCGATGGCGTCGGGCAGGTGCCCGAAGTCCTCGCTGCCCATCTGGGCGGGACGGTCCAGCACGTTGTGCTCGCCCAGGGCGGCCCCGAGCGCCTGCTTGAGCGCGGCCGTCTCCGCGGGGTCGTTGACGAGCAGGGGGAAGGTGTAGAGCTCCTCGATGTCCGGGGTCGGGGCGCCGGAGGCGTCGGCCTCGGCGAGGATCACGCGGCGCAGCGCGGCGAGCACCTTCTCCCGGACCGCGCGGTCGAGGTTGCGGACGTTGACGGTGAACACCGCCGTCGGCGGGATGATGTTCTCCTTCAGCCCCGCGTGGAAGGTCGCGATGGTGATGACGGCGGACTGCTGGGCGGGCACCTCGCGGGAGACGATGCTCTGCATCCGCACCACCATGTGGGCGGCCAGCACCACCGGGTCGATCGTGTCCTCGGGGCGGGAGCCGTGCCCACCGCGCCCGTGCACGGTGACCCGCCAGCTGTCGGCCATCGCCATGGCGGGGCCGGTGCTGATCTCGACCTGCCCGGCGCGGCCCGGCCACACGTGCTGGCCGTAGACGACCTCCGGGCGCGGGGCCCGGTCCCACAGCCCGTCGTCGAGCATGGCGCGGGCGCCCTCGGCGGTCTCCTCGCCGGGCTGAAAGAGGAACACGACCGTGCCCGCCCACGCGTCGCGGTCGCCGGCGAGCAGGGTCGCGGCGCCGATCGCGCTGGTGATGTGGGTGTCGTGGCCGCACGCGTGCATCACCGGCACCTCGGTGCCGTCCGGCAGGGTGCCGCGGGCCGTGGAGGCGTAGTCGAGGCCGGTGTCCTCGGCCAGGGGCAGGGCGTCCGTGTCGGCGCGGAAGCCGACGACAGGTCCCTCGCCGTTGCGCAGGACGGCGACGACGCCGGTGCCCCCGCACAGGAACGTCTCGCAGCCCAGCGCCTCCATGCGGGTGCGGATCAGCTCGGCGGTCGCGTGCTCCTGCATGGACAGCTCCGGGCTCCGGTGCAGGTGGCGGTAGAGCTCGTGCAGGTCGTCGCGGAGCGCGGTGGGGACCTCGGGAACGGTGGTGGTCATGACGTCCTTTCGTGGGGAGGGGTGAGGGCGGCCCGCCCGGGGCGGGCGGGGCGTGGGGTCACAGCAGGGCTTCGTCCCCGGGGCCGGCGTGCAGGGTGCTCCGGTTGCGCAGCATCCAGGCCAGGACCATGGTCAGCAGCACGACCACGGCGGTCGCGAAGTTGCGGAACGTCGGGCCGAGGACGGGCACGAGCAGCAGCTGGACCACCGCGCCGACGGCGAGGGCGATGATCGTGATGCGCGGCTGCTTGACGTAGGCGGCCAGCTGGACGATCACGGCGCCGATGATGGCGGGGAAGATGTAGAGCTGGGCGACCTCGGTGATGGCGGCGGGGACGATGCTGACGAGCCAGGTGCCGAGGATGCCGACGAAGATCAGCAGCGAGAAGATGTGCACCACGGCGGCGCCGCAGATCGCCATCACGGCGGCCAGCTCGGAGCGACGGGTGCCGGGCTTGGCGCCGATGGCGGCCTGCGCCACGATCGCCGAGGGCAGCAGCTTGTTGGCGATGTTGCCGATCATGAAGGCCTGGTACATCGCGGCCGGTCCGAGGACCGGGAAGTAGGTCAGGGGCTCGACGATCGCGAGCACGGCGAAGACCGCGGCCACGGCCAGGTAGGCCGTGACCACGGTGGAGAGCGGGATGTCCAGGTCGCTGAAGAACAGCAGGTAGGCGGGGCCGGCCAGGGAGAGCAGCAGGCCCATGATCATGGTGATCCGGCCCCATCGGGACGTGGTGCGGTCGTAGGCCGCGTAGGCGGCGGTTGCTGAGCTGGTGGTGGTGGCCATGGGAGCTCCTGGGGTCGCGACGGGAGTCAGGCGGCGGGGCCGAGGCCGGCGCCGTGGGCGAAGTAGGCGACGATCAGCCCGACGATGATGGAGAAGCCGAGGCCCCACTCGCGCAGCCACGGGGCGTTCAGACGCTTGGTGAGGACCAGGCACACGGCCATCACCAGCGCCGAGGTGGCCACGGTGATGATGTGCACGCTGCCCTTGGGCAGCTCGGCGACGCCCAGGGACGCGAACGCCGCGAGCAGGGCCGCCGAGGGCACGATGGCCATCAGGGCGGGGTTCACCGACCGCAGCTTGGTGTCCCCTCGTTTGAGCATGGGCGTGAGGATCAGGGTGGCCACCATCCACAGCCCGCCCGAGAGGCTCATGGCCATGAACGCGACGGCGAAGACCTCCGGGGTCCAGCCCGCGCCGCCGAGCTCGGCGTCCATCGTCCCGGCGGCGAGGTTGGCCGAGGAGGTCTCGGTCGCGGCCGAGCCGACGAGGCCGATGCGCACGAGCACGGCGGGCGCGCCGAACAGCGGCAGCAGCGCGATGGCCACGACGACCACCGCGAGGGAGGGGCCGATCGCGGCGATGCCGCCGGACTTGAAGGAGCGGCGCAGGTCCTCCCGGGTGAACCCGAGGTCCGCCCCGGCGGTCCGGGCGGCGCGCACGTAGATGACGGTCTGCAGGATGATCACGGCGAAGACGCCGAGGGCGCAGACCCACAGGAAGGGGAGGTTGACGTACTCGGACAGGGGTCTCATGCGGGTCCCTCCAGAACGGGATGACGGAACGGGGGCTCGAGGGTCGGGACGGGTGGGTCCTCCGGTGCGGGGTGCGCTGTCACAGCCGGGCGGTGTCGAGGGCGCGGAGGGTCTCCGCCAGGACGTGGACGCCGCGGCCGATGTCCGGGGCGTCGGTCCACTCCTCGGGGCAGTGGCTGCGGCCGTCGCGGGAGGGCACGAAGATCATCGCCATCGGCGCGAGCGAGGCCAGGTGCACGGCGTCGTGGGTGGCCCCGCTGGGCACGGGGCGCCAGGAGTAGCCCAGCTCCGCGGCGGTCGCCGCGACGAGGTCGTAGGCGCGCGGATGGGCCTGAACGATCTCGTTGTCCGAGGTCCAGTCGAAGTCCACGTCGACGCCGTATCCCCGGGAGGCGCTGAGGACCTGTTCGCCCAGGCGCCGCTTGGCCCCGGTCAGCCACGACCGGTCGATGCTGCGCAGCTCCCCGGAGACGTCCACCGCGCTGGGCACCACGTTGGGGGAGGAGGAGCGGTTGCGCACGTGCGTGGTGGTGGCGACGCCGGGGGCGCCGCACCCCTCGCTGCGCACGGTCAGGACGGCCTGGGCGGCGGCGACCATGGCGTCGTGCCGATCTGCGACCGGGCGGGTGCCGGCGTGGTCCTCGCGGCCGGCGAAGTGGGCGACGAAGCGCTCGATCCCGCAGATCGAGGTCACCACGCCGATCTGGGTGCCCTCCTTCTCCAGGGTGGGTCCCTGCTCGATGTGCAGCTCCACGTACCCGTGCAGCGGCCCGGGGGCCGTGCGGGCGGGGTCGAGCAGGGCGGAGGGGTCGAGGCCGAAGGCCTCGTAGGCGCTGCCCAGCGACCGCCCGGCGGCGTTGCGCCGGTTCAGGTCGGCGGCGGTCAGCTCTCCCGCCATGGTGCGGCTGCCCAGGCAGCTGAGCCCGTACTCGTTGGACTCCTCGCCGAGGAAGTCGACGACGAGCAGGTCCCGGCTCAGCGGCGTGCCGGACTCGCGGATGCTGCGGGTCGCTTCGATCGCGCCGAGTACGCCGACAACGCCGTCGAACCGGCCCCCGCCCTCGACCGTGTCGGTGTGGGAGCCCGTCATGAGGGCCGGGGCGGAGGAGTTCGTGCCGGCCAGCCGGCCGACGAGATTCCCGGCGGCGTCCCGGTGGACCTCCAGACCCGCGTCCCGCATCGTCGCGGCGACCCACTCGCGGGACTCCCGGTAGGGCTCGCCGAAGACCTGCCGGGTCCAGCCCGGACGTTCCTCGGAGCGCAGCCGGGAGAGCTGGCCGATCTGCTCCTCGACCCGCTGGGTCGCCTCCACCACGTCGAACGGCATCCAGGTCCTCCCTCGTCATCGGGGGTCTCGGCACGCCGGTGGGGAACGGCGCCGCGCCGGAGGTCTCCGGTGGTGCCCGCTCCCGGCGGCGTGCCGGTGGGCGGCGGCTCCTCCCGGTCTCGCGCCGGTCGTGGTCCGCCGCGGTGGTGCCCGGCGGGACGTCCCGCCCGGCGGCCGCCGCGGAGGTGAGCCGTGCCACGAACGCTATGGGGTGGGACGGGCCGGGTCAACGGTTTTCGCAATCGATTGCATTTTCGTCGTCGAGGGAAGTGCCCTCGACAGCAGCAGAATTCAGGCGCCGGGAGGCGCGTCCGGCCCGGTCAAGAGGCCGGGTCCGCCGGTCGAGGCGCGCACGAGCAGTTCGACGGGCATGACCTGAGAGGTGGGCCGGCCGCCGGCCATGAGCTCGAGCAGGGCGGTGGCCGCGGCGGCGCCGAGCTCCTGCATGGGGCTGGCCACCGTGGTCAGGGGCACGGACATCACCCGGGCGAGAAAGACGTTGTTGAACCCGACCACGAAGACGTCCTCCCCGGGGCGGGCGCCGTGACGCACGTACTCGCCCAGCACGCCGACGGCCGCGGCGTCGTTGACGGCGAAGATGCCCCGCGGAGGGTGGGGGAGCGCGAGCAGCCGCTCGGCCATCCCGAGCCCGTCCTCCGCGAAGAGGCCGCCGTGGAAGATCAGCTCCGGGTCGACCGCCCGGCCGGCGGCCCGGCAGGCGTCGAGGAAGCCGTCGACCCGGTGGATCAGGTTCTGGGCGTGGTTCATGGCGCCGTAGACGGCCAGCGGCCCCTCGACCCGGGCCAGGAGGTGCTCGGCGGCCATCCGCCCGCCCGCCCGGTCGTCGATGGTGATCGAGCGGTAGCCGCGCCGGGGCCGGTTGAAGAGGATGCAGGGGATCCCGGCGGCGCGCACGCGCGCCAGGAACGGCGAGCCGATGACGGCGTCGCCGACCAGCACGCCGTCCACGCGGCGCTGGAGGGCGATCTGCAGCTTGGCCAGCTGCACGTCGGGGTCGTCGCCGGTGGCGAGCACGACGCACTGGTAGCCGGCGGCCTCCAGGGTCTCCTCGATGCCCTCGTACATCAGCGCGAGCACCTCGTCCCGCAGCCGGGGGATGAAGACCGCGATGAGGCGGGTCAGGTTGGTCCGCAGCGCCGCCGCGGCGAGGTTGGGGCGGTAGTCGAGGGCGCGCGCGACCGCCCAGATCCGCCGGGCACGCTCGGTCCGGGCGCCGTCCTCGCCCCGGCGGAGCGTGCGGGAGACCGTCGACGGGTCCACCTCGGCGGCGCGGGCGACATCGGCCAGCGTCGGGTGCTTCGGCCCTCGGGAGCGGTGCGTGCTGGGGGTTCTCGGCACGCTCCGAGTGTAAGTGGTGAGCCGCCGGGCCGGCGGACTGCCGTGCGGTCCGTGTGGTCGTCGCAGCTGCTCCGGGACGCGGGGCTGGTGGCCTGCGGCGTCTCGTGCGCGGAGGTCAGGAACGCCGCGGCAATCCCTCGCGGAACGTCTCCTTCAGCGCGGTCAGCCGAGCGCCGTGATCGGTGCCGTCCGTGTTCAGCACCGGCCGGTGCTCGGCGATCCACCGCCGCTCCAGCGCGTCCACGTCGTCCTTCGTCGCGCAGACCGCCCAGCCGAGGAGCAGGTGCTCCTGCATCCAGGTCGTGAGCCGCTGCTCCTGCGCCTCCTCGAGGACCACCCTGCCCCGCCCGTCCAGGGCCGCGCCCTCCCGCCAGGACGGGTCTCCCGGCAGGAGGACGGCCAGCAGCGTGCGCCGCAGCGCCGAGGACCGGGTGCGCCGCAGGTGCTGGCCCACGATGCGCTGGTGCAGATTGCGGCGGGCCCGGCCCACGTAGAGCAGCTCGGCCCGGCCGGAGGCGTGCACCAGCCGCGGTACGTCCGGCAGCTGCCGCAGGCCCGCCGCCTCGGGGGTGGGACAGCGGGCGGTGTCCAGCCACCAGGAGTAGACGCCGCGCTCCCGGCCCGGCTCCGCCTGCAGCGGGGCGCTGAGTGGGAGGTTGGGCAGACTGAAGTCAGCGGGCTGCGTGCTCACGCGTCCTCCTCCAGCTCTCTCGATACAGCAGGTCCAATTCCTGCGCCACGTCTGTCTGCGGGGGCAGGACAGCCTCTGGCCGGTAGTTTGCGGATGCAATTTCCACTCCGACTCTAGGGGCAGTGTGCGGCATGACGCGGTGGGCGGCGCATTATTTTTTTGAAGTAGAAGTAGTGGCAGATATTCCGAAGGCCGTGCTGCCGCAGGGTGGAGCCGGGGAGGCGGCTGTCACCCTTACGGCCGCTGGCGGTGGTGGAGGATCAGCAGCCGCGCGTAGCCGTCCGTGAGGCGGTCGATGAGGTCGATCTTCAGGTACTCGTCCTCGGAGATCCGGCGCACGGTGTGCAGGGAGGCGCCGTCGAACGCCACGGGCGGTGGCAGCTCGCCCGGGCCGCCGGGCGGTTCCACCTCCAGCCGCCACGCGCCCAGGTCCTGGTGCGGAGTGGCGTCGGGGCCCGGTGTGCGCGCCCACAGCCGGCCGTCCGTGCCCACGACCAGGCCGCGGACGACATGCCATCCCTGGCCGCACCGGACCCCGGAGAGTGCTCGGCCGATCAGGGGATAGGACCGGGCGCCCCGGGGGAAGTGCACCAGGCGGGCCGGCTTCAGGCCCTCTGCGCGCAGCAGCTCGCTCGCCTCGACCCCGACCTTCCGCACCTCGGCCAGTGCCTGCTTCAGATCGGCGTTCCGGGCCTCGGCTTCCCGGGAATCAGCCTCGGGGCGGGCGCGACCGTGCGACGTCGGCTCCTGCGATCCCGTGGCCGCCGCCCGGGAGCGCGGTTGGTCCTCGATGCTCATGTCCGTCCCTCGTCTCCGTGGCCACGAGTCTAGGTGAGCCACCTCACGCGGGTGGTGCTCCGGACCCGAATGCGCGTCATTCGACGGTGGGAAGCCGCCGCTGCGCGGCCGTGGGGAAGCGCTGCCGTGCCGTGCTGATCAGCTCCGGCAGGATCTCCGCCACGGCGAGGGAGGGCCCGGTGCCCAGCTCGGCCACGGTTGCGCCCAGGGGGTCGACCACGAGGGAGTGCCCGATCGAGATCGGCTCTGCCTGGCACGACCCGACGACGTAGGCCCCGTTCTCGATCGCCCGCGCCGTGGACAGGGCCTGCCACTGCCGCAGCTTGTGCTCCCCGGGGACCCATGCCGCGCAGCTCAGCAGCACCTGCGCACCGGCGTCGGCCAGCGCCCTGGCCAGCTCCGGGAAGCGCAGGTCGTAACAGGTCAGCAGGCCGAAGCGCAGCCCGTCGACGTCGAAGACCACCGGTTCCGGGACGGGCGCCGCCTCGATGAACCGGGACTCCGCGTAGCCCTGGGCGTCGAATAGGTGGATCTTGCGGTAGCGCGCCAGCCGCCGCCCGTCGGGTCCGTGGACCACCAGGGTGTTGTGCGCGCGCCCGGGCGCGGCGGAGGCCTCGACCACGCCCGCCACCACGGTCACGCGGTGGCGGGCGGCGAGGCGGGCCAGCTCGGTGCCCACCGGACCGTCGAGCGGCTCGGCGACCTGCGGGAAGGTCTCGTCGACGGCCTTCTTCAGGTAGGTGGCGTACTCCGGCAGCACCACCATCCGGGCGCCGCGGCCGGCGGCGTCCTCGACCAGACCCGCGATGGCAGCCAGGTTCGCGCCCACGTCCGGGCCGGACCGGAGCTGGCCCACGGCGATCCGCATTCCGTCGTTCCTTCCGCAGCAGTGAGTCAGACGACCTCGTGGGTCACCTGCTGCTCCGTGGCGGCCATCTCCGGTGGCGCGACGCGGAAGCCGCGGGTGACCACGGCCAGGGCGATGATCCCACACACCAGCCAGACGGAGCCCAGCGTCAGGGCGTTCGCGTCGAGCTGGGACAGCAGGAAGGCGCACACGAGAGCGCCCCCGGCGGGCACCACCACGTAGCTCAGGACGTTGAGCCGGCGCCCGGCGCGGCGTTCGCGCACGAAGTGGAAGATCACGGCGAGGTTCACCAGGGTGAAGGCGGTAAACGCCCCGAAGTTGATGAACGAGGTGGACGTCGCCACGTCCAGGAAGATCGCGATCAGCCCCACGGCGCCGGTGATGACCAGGTTCAGGACCGGGGTGCGGAAGCGCGGGTCCAGCCGGCCGAACACGCCCTTCGGCAGCACCGCGTCCCGGCCCATGGCGTAGAGCAGCCGGGAGGCGCTGGCCTGCGCGGCGAGGCCGGAGGCGAACTGCGCGACGACGAGACCGGCGAGGAAGACCGCCCCGAACAGCTGGCCGCCGATCTGCAGGGCGATCTGGGACGCGGCGGAGGCGGCGTCCTCGAACCGGCCACCGGGGTGCACCAGCTGCGTCACGTAGGAGACGACCACGAAGATGCCGCCGCCGATCAGGGCGATGAGCATGATCGCCCGCGGCATGTTCTTGCGCGGCTCGACCGCCTCCTCGGTGAGCGTGGTGACGGCGTCGAAGCCCAGGAAGGAGTACGCGGCGATGGCGGCGCCGGCCGTGACCATCCCGAGGTCGGAGGTGCTGTTGAGGAACGGCTCGGCGCTCACCAGGCCGCCCGGCCCGGCCGCGGAGACCACGGAGCCGATCGACAGGACGACGAAGAACGCCAGGACCAGGAGCTGGAAGGCCATCAGCACGTAGTTGGCCTTGTCCGCGACCTTGATCCCCAGCACGTTGAGCACCGTGGTGATGACGACGAACCCGAGGATCCACGCGGCGAAGGGCACGCCGGGGAACTGGGCCCCCAGGTAGGAGGCGCCGATCAGCCAGATGACCATGGGCAGGAAGAGGTAGTCCAGCAGCACCGCCCAGCCGACCAGGAACCCGGCGCGGGAGTCGATGGAGCGGCGGACGTAGGTGTAGGCGGAGCCGGCCACGGGGTGGGCCGCGGCCATCCGCCCGTAGCTGTGCGCGGTCAGCAGCATCGCCGCCAGGGCCACGAGGTAGGCCGCCGGCGCGGCCCCGCCGGAGGTCTCGGCGATGACGCCGAAGATGCCCAGCACGATGATCGGGGTGAGGTAGGCCAGTCCGAAGAGGACCAGCGAGGGCAGCCGCAGCGTGCGGGTCAGGGTCGTCGTTTCCATGCTGGTGTCCTCAGGGTGTGAAGGGTCGTGGAGTCCAGGTCGCCGGATCCATCCGGCCCCCGTAGACGGGAAGTTCGATGGGGGTCTCGCCGGCGCGGAACTGGGACCACATGCGGTTGATCCCCTCCGTGCCCTCGGCCCGCACGCGCTCGACGTGCGTCAGGTCCAGGTCCGCCGCGAGCAGCTCCGGCCGGTCGTCGGCGGAGGACGCCAGGACCCGGCCCTCCGGGTCGACGATCAGGCTCTGCCCGGCGCCCACGGGACCGGCGCAGTTCACGCTGACCATGAACACCTGATTGGTGATGGCGTTGGCCTGGGCCAGCACCACCTCCTGGCGCCGGTCCGGGGTGGTGGTCTTCACGACGTTGAGCACCACCTCGGCGCCCATCCAGGCCAGCTGGCGGGTGACCTCGGGGAACCACGCGTCGTAGCAGATGTTCAGCCCCAGCCGCCCGACGCCGTCGATGTCGACGGTGGTGAAGCGGTCGCCGGGGTCGTAGGGTTCGTGCGGCCGCCAGGGGAAGACCTTGCGGTAGTAGCCGGCGAGCTCGCCCTCGGGGGAGAGCACCAGCTGGGTGTTGAACAGCTGGCCCTCCGGGCCGCGCTCGCAGACGCTGCCGGGCACCAGCCAGATGCCGAGGTCCCCGGCCAGCTGCCGGAGCTCCCGGGTGCGGGGACCGTCCAGCGGCTGGGCGCTGTCCTGCAGGGCCTCGGTGCGCTGCAGGTCGGGGTCCCCGTCCCCGAACAGGTGCAGCTCCGGGAAGACGACCAGCTGGGTGTCCGGGCGGGTCCGGAGGATCTCGCCGACCTCGTCGGCGAAGGCGGACACCGGTTCACCGATGAGGCGCGGGGCGGCCTGCGCAGCGACCAGGGAGAGCGTGCGGTGCATGTGGGGTCCGATCTGGTGGGTCCGGGTACGCGGGCTATATTAGATCTGAATGATCCAATAAAGGAAGGGGCGCGATGTCGAGCCGTACAGTGGACGGCGTGGCCCACGACGACGCACCGGCAGACACCCTCGGCACCGGGGTGCTCGGCGGTGTCGCACGGCGCAACGCCATCGACGCCGTGCGCCTGCGGATCGGCATGGCGATCTCGCTGGGCATGCTCCAACCGGGAGAGCGGCTGCCGGACCAGGAGGAGGTCGCCCGCGGGCTCTCCGTCAGCCCGATGACCGCCCGGCGGGCGCTCATGAGCCTCGCCGACGACGGCGTGCTGGTCCGGCGGCGCGGGCGCAGCGGCGGCACGTTCGTCGCCGACCAGCCCTGCGCCGAGGCACTGCGCCGGCTCGTCGTCCCCGCCGCCGAGACCGTGGAGGTGCACGGCCTCATCGACCGCCGCCTGCTCATGGAGTGCGCGCTGGCGCACTTCGCCGCCCTCCGGGCCACCGACGAGCACATCCGGCACCTCGACGAGCTGACCCGCCGGATGGCGGAGGCGCAGAGCTGGTCCGTCTACCACCAGGCCGACGACGAGTTCCACCGCGCGGTCGCCGAGGCCGCCGCCGTCGGCAACGCCGCGGCGGAGTACCTCACGGTGCTCGAGCAGCTCTACGGCTACTTCATCCCGTACCCGATAGACCAGCTGCACCTGGCCAACCACGACCACATCGGGCTGGTCCGGGCTCTGGCCGCCCGCGACTGCGGAACGGCCGTGGACCTCTCCCACCAGCACGTGGACCGGCTGCACCGGACCATGTTCGTCGGTCTGCTGGAGGCGCACCGGAGCGCGGACTCCACCGGGAACGCCCGCCCGTAGCGGCTGCGGCTCACATCTCGATCCGGCGCCGCTGCTGCACGGTAGGCACCGTGCTGTCAGCGAGAACCTCAGGTCGCCTGGCACGGTACCGGGCGCACCGGTTACCGCTTCGCCACCTCCACCAGGCCGGTCAGATGCTTGAAGTCGTCGGTGTTCCGCGTGACCAGGGTGAGTCCATGCACCATCGCCGTCGCCGCGATCATCCTGTCGATGACATTGCTGCGGTGCGATGCGCCGTTCCTGACCGCTTCCTCGACCACAAGGCCGAACGCCAGGGCACATCGATCGTCGTAGGGGATGCCGGCGCCGAAGGTGGCTCGAGTCCTCGCGAGCTCGTTCTCCCGCAGCGCCTTCTTCGCCCGGTCCCTGATCATGGCGGACACACCCATGTGCATCTCCGACAGGGACAAGGAGCTGATGGTCAATCCGGTGAACCCGCTCAGATCAGGGGTCTCCTGCCCCGGATCCACGAGAGCGATGAGGATGTTGGTGTCGAGCAGTCCCCTCACGGGCTTTCCCAGGGATCGTGCGCCACGACGTTCTTCCGGTCTTCCGCGAGCTCCTTGCCCCAGCCGGTGCTCTCCGGAGACGGAGACATGAGGCGGTACACGTCCTCAGGGCTGACTTCCCGCGGTTGCTCATTGCCCAGTGCCTGCAGGGCCGCCTTTCCGAGAGCAGGTGGAAAGGAAGGACCGGGCCGGGCGGCCGGCTGAGACGTCACCACGTACGTCTCCTGATCGGGGCGTGCCATTCGCAGCCGTCGAGCAACGCCCGAGGTGAGGACACGGGGTGCCTTGGACCCGTGCGAACGACGCTGCAGACTGCCTCGCTTTGGCTGACCTCGATCCAAGCTCACGGCGGCCTTCCTCTCTGGTGGAAACTGGAAGCACTCACGACTTACCTGAAGAGCGTAGAGATACCGGCTGGGACGCACCAGGGCAATCGGTGCCGAGAGAGATCTCATCCGGACCGATCGGCCCAGTGGCAACACGGGTCCTGGCGGAGCCGGGGTCGGCTCACATCTCGATCCGCCGCGCCTCCCGCAGGTTCGCGAAGCGCTCGGGGTTGGAGGTCAGCACGATCACCTGGGTCCGCTCCCCGGCGGTGGTGATGGCCGAGGCCAGCCGGCGCAGCCGCTGCGGATCGGAGTGGCCCAGGGCGTCGTCGAGCAGCACCGGCACCCCGTCCTCCGGGTCCACCAGCAGGGCGGTGGCGAGCCGGATGAGGATCACCAGCTGCTCCTTGGCCCCGGTGGACAGGGCGGCGAAGGGCAGCCAGTCGCCGTCGAGCTTGCGGTGCTCCACCTCCAGGGTGCCGCTCACCTGGACCTCGAACTCCGGGCCGTAGACCGCCCGGCCCAGCTGCTCCACCGCGGTGCGGAAGGGCTGGACGTACTGGGCGTGGGCGCGCTCGCGGTGGGCCAGCAGGGTGCGCTCCAGCAGCAGGGCGGCCTCGGCGCGCCGCTCGATCGCGGCGAGGTGGCGCCGGGCGGCCTCGAGCCGGGTCTCCGCCTGGTCGTGCTCCAGCTGCACCCGGTCCCGGCCCATGCCCTCGAGCTTGCCGAGCAGGGCGCTGCGGCGGCCCTGCCGGTCGGTGAGCAACCGCTCGAGCCCGGCGACCTGGTCGGCCACCAGCGCCCGGTCCGCGAGCACCCGGTCGGCGTCGAGGCCCGTCAGAGCCGCGTCGTGGGCGTCGACATCCTCCTGGACGGCGGCCAGCGCCTCGCCGGCGGCCGTGACGGCGCGCTCGAGCTCCTCGTCCGGCAGCTCGTGGCGGGCCTCCTCGAGCCGGGCCCGGGCGGCGGTGAGGGCCCGCTCCTGCTCGAGGGCCGCGCCCTGCAGGGAGTGCAGCCGCGTCTGGGCCTTCTCCAGGGTCGCCCGGGCTGCCTGGGCGGCGGCCTCCGTGCGGCGGGCGGTGTCCTCGGCCTCGGTGAGGGTGTCCTCGGCGGCCTGGGCCGTGTCCTGCGCCGCGTCGGCCGACTCCGGCAGCGGGAGGTCGCCGCTGCGCCGGTCGCCGTACTGCTCGATCGCGGCCGCGAGGCGGTCCCGGTCGTCGCGCAGCCGGCTCTCGTCCTCGCCGTCGAGGAGCCGGTCGCGGTCGGCCTCGGCCTCGCGCACCTGCCGGGCCAGCTCCTGGGCGTCGCGCCACGCGGCCCGCGCCGCGGCGACCGAGCCGACCCCGTGCCGCGCCAGCAACATGGCGAACGCCTCGGCGGCCTGCTGCGCGGCGTCCCGGCGGGTCTCGATGCCCTGTTCCGGGGAGATCCGCACCCGCCACTCGCCGGGGATCTCGACCTCGACCTCGTCGGTTACCGGCACCGACCACGGCTCCTCGGGGTGCACCTCCTCGGTGGCGCCGCAGCGCACGATGGGTCGCGCGCGGCCCAGCGCGGTCAGCTCCACCCGGGCGCTGCCGGCGGCCAGCTCCGCCTCGGCCCGCTCCGCGGCGCGCTGGGCCCGGTCCAGCTCGTCCAGGACGTCCTCGTCGAGCTCCGTGGCGGGCCGGGACTGCAGCTCGGCCAGCCGCGCCCGGACCGCCTCGAGCGAGTCCAGGATCGAGCTGGCGCGGCGGTGGCGCTCGACGTTATCGAGGTGCTTTTGGTCCTCCCGCGCGGACCGGTGCGCCGCCCGGGCCTCCTGGACTGCGGCCTGCGCTGCGGCGCGGCGCTGCTCGGCCTCCGCGGCGTGCTCCCGCACCGGCGCGAGGTCCTCCTCGCAAACGCGCAGGTCCCCGGCGAGGGCGGCGCTGCGCTCCTCGTCGGCAGCGAGGGCGGCCACGAGCTCCGTGCGGCGGGTCGCGCGCTCGCGGGCGCGGTCGAGCTCGCCCTGGGCGGCGTTCCGGCGCCGCTGCGCCTCCTGCTGCTGCCGCTGGACGGCCTCGATCTGCTCGGCGGCCCGGTCCAGCTCCGCCCGTTCGGCCCGGGCCGCGGCGAGCTTGCGGCCGGAGTCGGCGATCTCCTCGGTGAGCTCCGTCAGCTCGTCCTCGACTCCGGCGATGCCGCGCAGCGCCTCGGCGGCCGCCGCGGCGGCGGTCTCGGCGTCCCGGCAGTCGGTCTCGGCCTGGACGTACTTGGCGTTCCTCTTCCGCGTGGAGGTCCAGTACCTGTCGCACTCCGCGCCCACGCGCTCCAGCAGGGTGGTGACCTCGCGGTCGTCGCCCTGGGCCTCGCCGGCGCGGGACTCCAGGGCCCGGCGCAGCGCGGCGCTGTCGGTCAGGGCGTTCTGGTCCAGGCCGCTGGCCTGGAGGTAGCGCAGCGCCTGCCACAGGGTGGTGTCGGCGGTGGCCCACAGCTGCTCGGCGGCGTCGTGCGCCTCGCGGCCGGTGACCGTGCGCCCGGCCGAGGCGCCCGAGACGTGGCGCAGGGTCGTGGTGGGCCGCTTGAGCCACTGCTTGGTGTAGACCACCCGGGTCGGCCCGATCGAGAACTCCGCCTCCACGAGCACGGGCACGTCCCGGCCGGCGGGCTTCGCCTCGAGGATCGTGCGCTTCTTGCTGCTGTCCGGCAGGGCGATCAGCGCGTCCAGGGCGTCGATCATGGAGGTCTTGCCGATTTCGTTGCGGCCGGTGACCACCACGACCCCGGCGTCGGGGAACTCGATCTCGCGGGCGGTCACGCCGCGGAAGTTCTCGAGCTTGAGGCGGTGCAGCTTCATCGGGTCGCTCCTCCCACGAGGCGGTACAGGAGCCGGAGCGCGTCACCGGCGGCGGGGGCGTCCTCGGCGTCGGAGGCGGCTTTTGCGCGCAGTTCGACGACGGCGTCCGCGGCGTAGCCGCCGACGTCGAGGTCCTCGAACTCGTGCTCGTCCGGGACGACCACCAGGTCGGTGTGCCGCTCCCACGCGTTGAGGCTCGCGAAGACCTCCGCCTGCTGGGCGAGCAGGTTCTCCAGCGCCGCGGAGGCGGACAGGCTCAGGGTGCCGGTGAACACGGTCTGCAGGATGATCCGCTCCTTGGGCGTGAGCGCGGAGAGCTCGGCCCGCAGGGCGTCGACGTCCTCGGGGCCGTCGAGCCGGCGCTGCAGGCGCAGGTGCTCCCACCGGCCCACCTCGTGGGCGGTGACCTGCGCGCCGGCGTCGTCCAGGGCGACCTCCAGGGCCTGCCCGCGGCCGTGCTCGCGGAAGCTCGTGGACTCGTGGGTGCCGGAGTACTGGAGGGCGCCGCGGCCGTCCTCGGGCCAGCGGATGTGCCGGTCGCCCAGGGCCACGTAGTGGATCGCCCCGCGGCCCAGCGCCTCGTCCAAAGGCGCCCGGCGCACGGTGGTGAGCGAGGTCTGGTCCGGGTCCAGCTCGTCGAGCATGCCGTGGCCCACCACGATGCGCAGCGTCCCGTCCGCCGTGAGCCCTTCCAGGGCCGGGGCGACCGGGTCCGCGTCGGGCCGCTTGCTGCGCCAGGGGGCGGCCACCAGCTCCACGCCCTCGGCGGCGGGCCAGGGGCCGACGTCGTCCAGGAGCACGACGTTGTCCGGTTTCAGCTGCTGGAAGGCGTCCTGGGCGTAGATCGAGCCCGGTCCGAGCGGGTCGTGGTTGCCCGGCAGCAGGTACACCGGCAGCTGCACGGCGCCCATGGCGTCCAGGGCGCGGCCGACGTCCCGGCGGCTCAGGTTGGCGTGCTCGAAGACGTCGCCGGCCACCACCACGAACGCGCATCCCCGCTCGCGGGCCAGTTCCCCGATCCGGCGGATCGTCTCCACGCGGTCGCCCGTGTACCGGGACTGGGCCTCGCCCTCGAGGTAGTGCCGGGTCATGCCCAGCTGCCAGTCGCTCGTGTGGAGGAAGCGGGTGCTCGTCATCGAAGCTCCTCGGTGGGTCGCGGGCGGGCTGATGTCACAGCGCTCGTCCTCTCCTCGGGGACCGCCGGGGTTCCTGTGCTGGGACGTCCGCCGGAGAGGGGGCCCCGCGGCGGAGCGGGTCGCGCTGTATGAATTTCCATCTGCGTTTCCCTGCCCGACTGTAGAAGCACGGTAGGACATCACACCGAGGTGGCGCACCGCACTCCTGAAGTATCAGGCATGGGACCCTCCAGCCCGGATTCCCGCGCGGCGGGCACGCCGGGGCCAGTGCAGCAGGCGCCGCCACCCCACCGGGTGCCCGGGCGACGACGGACAGGTCGTCGCCCGGGCACGTGGGCCTCAGCGCTGCACGGGATCGCCGGCGTCGAGGAATCTCGCGATGGCACCGCGATCGGGCGCGGCCTCCCAGTCACCCGGTGCAGTGCAGGCGATCGCACCGCATGCGGCGGCCGTGCGGAGCCGTTCCGGCAGCGGCGCGCCCGCGATCAACTCGGCGAGGTACCCGGCGACGAAGGCGTCGCCGGCACCGACGGTGTCGAGGGCCTGCACCGCGAAGGCCGGGACCTCCACCCGCTCACCCTCGGCGAAGCCGATGGCCCCGTGCTCGCCGCGTTTCACGACGACCTGCGTCGGTCCCATCGCGGCGATCGCGGCCGCCTGCGCCGCCGGCTCGTGCTCGCCGGTCAGGAGCTCGGCCTCGTCCTCGCCGGCGAAGACGAGGTCGGCGCGTGCGGCCAGCGCACGGTAGACGGGCACCGCCTCCTCTGCGCTCCACAGCCGGGAGCGGTGGTTGACGTCGAACGAGACGACGGCTCCGGCCTGGTGTGCGGTCTCGACGGCGGCATCGAGGGCACGGCGTGCGGACTCGCTGACGGCGGCGGTGATGCCGGTCAGGTGGAGCACGCGCGCGGCGCGGACGCGGTCGAGGTCGAGGTCTGCCGGTTCGATGCGGGAGCCTGCGCTGCCGGCGCGGTAGTAGCTGATGGCACTGGCCCCGGACGCAGGCCGTTCCTTGAGCATGAGCGCGGTGGGCGCGCTCGTGTCGCGGGTGACGCTCGGCTGGACGCCCTCGGCGCGCAGTTGGCGTTCGATGAGCCGCCCCATCGCGTCGTCGCCGAGTCGCCCCATCCACGTCACGGGCACGCCGAGGCGGGCGAGCCCGATCGCGACGTTGCTCTCCGCCCCGCCGAAGCCAAGGTCCATCGACGGCACGAGCTCGAGGCGACCGATCCGGGAGGCGACGAGCAGCCCGAGGGACTCTCCGAGCGTGACGACGCTCATGCCGCAGACTCCTGGATCGTGACGGCCTGGCGCGCGGCGGCCGCGACCGCCTCGGCCCCGGCCGCGACCCGCTCGCTCGACGCGATCCAGGAACCGCTGGCGGCGAAGACGGCAGGATGCGCCAGGTACTCGGCGAGGTTCTCCGCGTTCACACCGCCGCTGGGCATGAAACCGACGCCGGGGAAGACGGGCGCCAGCGCGCTGATGAGCGCGAGGCCACCGGCGACCCCGGCCGGGAACAGCTTCAGCCGGCGGAGCCCGAGGCGAAGTCCGCGCTGCACGTCGCTCGGCGTCATGATGCCCGGCAGCACGGGCACTCCGGCGGCGAGGGCTGCCTCGACGATCTCCTCGTCGAGTCCCGGTGCGACGACGAAGGACGCACCCGCGTCCAGGCTGCGCCGCAGCTGCTCGTGAGTCAGCACCGTCCCGGCGCCGACGGCCACGTCCCCCCTGGCTGCGATCCGCTCGATCGCCGCCAGGCCGTAGTCGTTGCGCAGGGCCACTTCGAGGACCGGCAGACCACCGCTCACCAGACCGTCGGCGATCGTGTCGGCGGCCGCGGCGTCGCGAACGGTGGCCAGCGGCACGACCCCGCTGAGCTCGCAGGTGCGCGGTGCCGAGAGATCGCTCATCGTGCCATCCATCCGCCGTCGACGGGCAGTGTGACGCCTGTGACGTAGGCGGCGGCCGGACTCGCGAGGAACACCGTGGCCCCTTGCAGGTCCTCCGGCCGTCCCCACCGGCCGGAGGGGATGCGCTCGAGGATCGCCTCCGAGCGGTCCTCGTCCGCGCGCAGCGCCGCGGTGTTGTCGGTGGCGATGTAGCCGGGGGCGATGGCGTTGACGGTCACCCCTCGCCCCGCCCACTCGTTGCTCAGCGCCTTCACGAGCCCGGCGACACCGGACTTCGCCGCGGTGTAGCCGGGCACGTTGATGCCGCCCTGGAAGCTCAAGAGGCTGGCCGTGAAGATGACACGGCCGCTGCCGCGCTCCAGCATCGAGGCGCCGACCGCCTGGGTGAGGACGAACTGGTTGCGCAGGTTCACGTCCAGCACCTCGTCCCACCACTCGAGGGGATGCTCTGCGGCGGGCGAGCGGCGGATGGTCCCGGCGTTGTTCACCAGGATGTCGGTGCGGTCCCGCACCGCCTCGCCGAAGGCCTGGACGGCCTCGCGGTCGGTGAAGTCGACGGCGTGGCCGTCGAACGCGCGGCCGAGCTCGCGCACGCGCGCACCGATCGCACCGCCGTCGGCCTCCTGGGCGGCGGATACGGCAATGATGTCGGCACCGGCCAGAGCGAGTGCCTCGGCCATGGCGAAGCCGATGCCCCGGCGGGCGCCGGTCACGACGGCGGTCGTGCCCGTGAGGTCGAAGGAGATGCTCATCGGGTGCCCCCCTGAACGTCGACGAGGATCTTCATGGCCGCTGCCGAGAGCAGGTCGTCGAAGGCGGTCATCGTCTCGTCGAGCGGAACGACCCGTGTGATCAGCGCATCGGCAGGCACGGACCCCTCGGCGAGGAGCCTGACGGCGTGCTCGAAGTCCTCCCGTTCGTAGACCCGAGCACCGAGCACCTCGAGCTCCCGCCAGAAGACGCGGTGCAGGTCCACCGGCACCGGCTCGGGGTGGATCGCGACGAACACGACGCGGCCCCGGGTACGGGCATGACGGGTGGCATCGAGCGCGGTGCCGCGGGTGCCGGCCACCTCGAAGACCACATCGGCACCGGCGCCGCCGGTGCGCTCCTCGACGACCGCGGCGAGGTCCTCACCGACAGGGTCGACGACGACGGCGCCCTGCTGCTCGGCGAATCCGCGGCGGGCGGCGTCCGGCTCGGCGAGGATGACGTCAGCGCCGGTGGCGCGAGCGACGACGGCGATGAGCTGGCCGATGGGGCCACCGCCGATGACCACGGCCGTCTCCCCGGCCGCCAGCCGTGAGCGCCGCACGTCGTGCACGGCAACAGCGAGCGGCTCGACGAGCGCGGCGTGCTGGAGCGAGACCCCCTCGGGCAGCGGCACCACCAGAGACGCCGGCACGGTCCACAGCTCCTGCAGGGCCCCGGGCGAGTCGATGCCGACGAAGTCCAGCCGCTGGCAGATGTGCTGGTGCCCGGCGCGGCAGGAGGCGCACTCGCCGCACCAGCGCAACGGCATCACCGTGACGGGCTGACCGGCCTTCAGGTCGTCGACGCCCTCGCCGACCGCGTCGACGACCCCGCTCATCTCGTGCCCGATCACCGCCGGGGTGGCGACCCGGGCGTCCATGTGCCCCTGCACGATGTGCAGGTCGGTGCCGCAGATGCCGTTGTAGGCCACCCGGATGGTCACTTCATCGGCCCGGGGGGCCAGGGACTCGGCGCCACCGACTTCGATCACTCCGCCGCCGAGATATCTCGCTGCTCGCACTGCCGTCTCCTCCGTGAGTCCAGTTCATTTCGTGAAACTCGGTTCTGTTGTGAGTTCCGTCTGGTGCAACTCCGTTCTGTCTGGTTAGAGTAGCCCCTGATCCCGATAGTGGCGCAAATCACGTCGCACACAGCGACTCAACGAGGAGGAACTCATGCAGGGACGACGGATGCTGGGCACGCTGAGCGCCGCAGTGGTCATCACGATGGGGCTGGCGTCCTGCTCGGCCGGGGCCGAGGACGGCTCGGCCGACGGCGCGGAGACCGTTTTCCGGGTCGCGTTCAACCAGGACATCAACCACCCGCAGGCTCGGGCGCTCACCGAGCTCTCGGACGAGCTCGAGACCCGCACCGACGGCCGGTACGCCCTCGAGCTCTACACCGACGAGACGCTCGGCGACCAGGCGGCCACGATCGAGCAGGTGCAGTCGGGCACGATCGACTTCGCAGTGGTCGCGGGGCCGCTGCTCGAGAACTTCGAACCCGACTTCTCGACCGTGAACCTGCCCTACCTCTACGAGTCGCCCGAGCACCAGATGTCCGTGCTCAACGACCGGGAGGTCGTCGGCGAGCTCTACGACACCCTCGTCGACGACAACATCCAGATCCTCACCGCCTACCACGGCGGCGTCCGCAACGTGTACTCGACCGACGGGCCGGTCAAGACGCCGGCCGACCTGGCCGGCCAGAAGATCCGCGTCATCGGCTCGGACACCAACGTGCGCATGATGGAGCTCATGGGCGGCGTGGGCACGCCCATGGCGCAGGGCGAGGTCTTCACCGCGATCCAGTCGGGTGTGCTCGACGGCGCGGAGAACAACGAGCTCATCTACTCCTCGCTCTCGCACGACGAGATCGCCCCGTACTACTCGCGCACGGAGCACCTGATGATGCCCGACTACCTGGTCACGAATCCGACGGTCTGGGAGGGCATCTCGGAGGAGGACCGTGCCGTGTTCGAGGAGCTGCTCGCGACATCGGTCGACACCGAGCTGGAGCTGTTCAGCGCCGCGGTCGACGAGGCCACCGCGGCCGCCGAGGAAGCCGGTGCGCAGTTCGGCGACGTCGACGTCGAGGTGTTCCGTGAGGCCGTGCAGCCGCTGCACGAGGAGAGCGTCACGAGCGACACCGCGCGCTCGGTCTACGACGCGATCGAGGCGGCGCGCGGCTGATGAGCAGCAGGACAATCATGCCGACCGCGCGCACGTGGCTGGACGGGGTGCTCCGCACCATCTGTGTCGGTCTGTTCGCGCTGCTGGTCCTGCTGGTGGCGTGGCAGGTCTTCACCCGCCTCGTGCTCGGCCAGCCGAGCGCCTGGACCGAGGAGGCGGCCCGGCACACCTTCGTGTGGGTCAGCCTGATCGGCATCGCGATCGCGGTCGGGGAGAAGGCCGACGTCATCATGGACGTCCTGGTGGAGCGCCTGCCGCTCCCCGTCCAGCGCTGCGCCGACCTCATCGCGTACCTCGCGACACTGGCGTTCGTGCTCTACGTGATGGTCTACGGCGGGTTCCAGCAGTCGGCCCTGGCGTGGGGGCAGCAGAATCCGCTGCTGCCCCTCACGCAGGGCCAGCTCTACCTCGCCCTGCCGGTCTCCGGCGTGCTGTTGACCATCTACCTGACGATCCACATCGTCGGCACCTTCTTCCCCGGCTATCAGGGGCACGTGGGCGTGGACGAAGACCTCGAGGCGGCGGCACTGTGATCGATCCCGGTACCATCAGCGCCATCCTGATCGGCGGACTCGTGCTGCTGCTCGCGGTCGGTGCCCCCGTCTCCATCTCCATCGGCTTGCCCTCGGCGCTGTGCATGCTGCTCATCGTCGACTTCGACCGGGGCGCCATCACCGCTGCGCAGCAGATGGTCGGCGGCGTCGACTCGTTCGCGCTGCTCGCCATTCCGTTCTTCGTCCTGGCCGGGGTGATCATGAACACCGGCGGGATCGCCGAGCGGCTGATCAACCTCGCTCGCGTGCTGGTCGGACGCACACCCGCCCCGCTGGTGCAGACCAACGTGATCGCCAACGCGATCTTCGGCTCCGTCTCCGGCTCCGCCGTCGCGGCGGCCGCCGCCGTCGGCTCCACCATGTCCCCGATGCAGCGGAGGTCCGGCTACGACCGCGCCTTCAGCGCGGCGGCGAACATCGCCTCGGCCCCGGCCGGCATGCTGATCCCACCGAGCAACACGCTCATCGTCTACTCGCTCGCCGCCGGCGGCACCTCGATCGGCGCGCTGTTCGTCGCCGGTTATGTCCCCGGCATCCTGTGGGCGCTGGCGTGCGCGGCCGTCGGGTTCGCCTACGCCCGTCGCCACCCCGAGCTGCGCGGGGAGCCATGGCCCGGATCCTCCGTCTTCCTCGGCACGCTCTGGCGTGCGGTCCCGTCCCTGGGACTGATCGTGGTGGCGATCGGCGGCATCGTGGCCGGCTTCTTCACCCCGACCGAGGGGTCGGCCGTGGCCGTGGTCTACGCGCTGCTGCTCTCGTTCCTCTACCGCACCGTCGGGGTCCAGGACCTGCCGCGCATCCTCTTCGACGCGGCCCGCACCAGCGCGATCGTGATCTTCCTGATCGCGGTGTCCACGATCATGTCCTACGTCATGACCTACGCCCGGCTGCCCCAGCTGATCGCCGAGTCGCTGTTCGGCTGGACCGACTCGAAGGTCGTCGTGCTGCTGATCATGATGCTGGTGCTGCTGCTGATCGGCATTCCGCTCGATCCGACGCCGGCGATCCTGATCTTCACGCCGATCTTCCTGCCGATCGCGGTCTCCTACGGCATCGACCCGGTGCACTTCGGCATCGTGATGGTCTTCAACCTCTCGATCGCCGTCATCTCGCCGCCGTCGGCACCCGTGCTCTTCGTCGGCGCCCAGGTCGCGAAGATCAAGCTCGAACCGGTCATCGTGAAACTGGTGCCGTTCCTGCTCGTGCTGATCGCGCTGCTGTTCATCATCGTCTTCGTCCCCCAACTGTCCCTGTGGCTCCCGGGCCTCATGGGCCTGCTCTGACCCCCACCGGAAGGAACCACCATGCCCGCCGTCCACGGCCCCACAGCACCCGAGCAGATCCCCGGCGCCACCCAGCAGCAGCTGCGCGACCGGTATCTCGTCGAGGACCTCTTCACCCCCGGCAGCGTGCGCACCGTCGTCACCCACTACGACCGCGTGGTCGCGGTCGGCGCCGTGCCGACCGACGCGCCGCTGGCACTGGAAGCGGTGCCGGAGATCCGCAGCGAACAGTTCCTCGACCACCGCGAGATCGGCATCGTCAACATCGGCGCGGGGGGCACGGTCGTCGCCGACGGCGAACGCCACGCGATGGTCACCGGTGCGTGCCTCTACCTCGGCCGCGGCACCCGGGACGTCACCTTCGAGTCCGACGACGCCGAAACGCCCGCCCGCTTCTACGGCTTCTCGGCACCGGCCCACACCACCTACCCGACCGCCCTCGTCGAGCCGGGGCAGGGCACCGTGCGTGAGCTCGGCGACCCGTTGACCTCCAACCGGCGCACGCTCAACCAGTACATCCACGAGAACGGTGTGCGCAGCTGCCAGGTGGTCATGGGCGTGACGCAGCTGCACCCCGGTAGCATGTGGAACACGATGCCGGCCCACACGCACGACCGCCGCACCGAGTTCTACGTCTACTTCGACGTGCCCGAGGACGCCCGTGTCGTCCATCTCATGGGGGAGCCGGCCGAGACCCGTCATTTGCTGGTCGGTGACGGCGGGCTGGTGCTCTCGCCGTCCTGGTCGATCCACTCGGGAGTGGGAACCTCGAACTACTCGTTCGTGTGGGCGATGGCGGGGGAGAACCAGTCCTTCGACGACATGGACGGCGTCGCGATCGTCGACATGAAATGAGGTGGCCATGATCACGGAGCCCAAGGACCTCGACACGAGGCCGGCACCCTCCACCGGGGCCAGCGAGAAGACGCTGCGGGTGCTCGAGGCCGCGATCCTCTACGACCGCTTCACCGACATCGTTGAGGAGACCGGGCTGGCCAAGGCCACGGTGCACCGCATCCTCGCCACACTCGTGGAGCAGAAGTTCATCACCGGCGACAGCGAGCGCGGCTACCACCCCGGGCCCCGCTTCCTGGGCCTTGCCGGCCGTGCCATCTCACGGCTCGACATCTCCTTCATCGCCGAGCCGATCGTCGATGCGCTCGTGCGCGAGGTCGACTGCACCATCCACGTCGGCGTCGTCAACGGTTTCGAGATGGTCTACGTCATCCGGAAGGACTCCTCGAAGCCGTATCGGATGGCTTCCCGTGTGGGCCTGTCGATGCCCATGCACTGCTCCGGCATGGGGAAGGCTGTCCTGGCGAGCTGGCCGCGCGAACAGGTGGACCGGCTCGTCGACGAGGTCGGCCTGCCGGCGCGCACAGAGAACACCATCACGGATCCCGCACGGCTGCATGCTGAGCTCGCGGAGGTGCGGCGGCGCGGCTACGCGCTCGACCTCGGGGAGAACGAGAACGGCACCGTGTGCGTCTCCGCGCCGATCCGGGACCACCTCGGTCATGTGACGTACGGCTTGTCGATCTCGTCGATCGCCCTCGAGCACCCCGGCGCCAGCATCGAGCAGTTCGCGCCCCAGGCCGTCGCTGCCGCCGACGCGATCTCCCGGGCTCTCGGTGCCTCGATCGAGGGCGCCCGCGGGTAGGGCCGCAGCGTCCTCCGCGCACGCCGCCGCGGTGGAGGGGCAGCGGCAGAGCCCGGCACGCCTGCCGGGGCGGTCCGCCCGTGCACATGTCGCCGAACACGTCGGTGACACCCTGACGTGCAGGCAGCGGAACCCATCGGGATGTGCTTGAGTACGGCCATGGTGCGCACCGGTGCGAGCGATCTGTGGCCGGCCGTCCACGCCGAGCGCGCGGCCCTGGCCGAGGACCTGGCCGGCCTGGACGAGGAGCAGTGGGCGGAGCAGTCCCTGTGCGGGCGGTGGTCGGTGGAGGAGGTCGTCGCCCACCTGACCGCGGCCGCGAGCCTCGGCCGGCTCCGCTGGCTCCGGAGCATGCTGGGCGCCCGGTTCGACGCCGATCTGCACAACCAGCGCCGGCTGGCCGAGCACCGGGGCGCCACGCCGGTCGAGACGCTCCAGCGGTTCCGCGCCGTGGCCGGGAGCAGGACAGCACCGTCCAAGGACACCGCGGCGTGGCTGGGCGAGGTCGTCGTGCACGGCCAGGACATCCGCCGCCCGCTCGGGCTGCCCCGCACCCCGCCGGTCGGCACGGTGACCGAGGTGGCGCGGTTCTTCGCGAGCCGGGACTTCGCCGTGGCCAGCCGCAGCGCGGCCGAGGGCCTGCACCTGGTGGCGACCGACGGCCCGTTCGAGACCGGCGCCGGCCCGGAGGTCCGCGGGACCACGCTGGCGCTGACCCTGGCGATGGCCGGCCGCGCGGCGTACTGCGACGACCTGACGGGGGAGGGCGTCCCGCTCCTGCGCTTCCGCTGCACTCCTGCCTGAGAGAGTGAGGGGAGGAGCGGCCACAGGCCGCTCCCGCACGCCACCACCCACCCGAGCAGAGGAGACACCGTGCCCGAGACCATCGCCGGCATCACCGTTCCCGATTCGCCCCTCGCCCGCGAGACCACCGAGCTGGTCCGCCGGGCCGCCGACGAGAACCTGTTCCACCACTCCCGCCGGGTCTTCCTCTTCGGCATGCTCAAGTCCGCCGCCCGCGGGATCGAGGTGGACCCGGAGCTCGCCTACGTCGGGGCGATGTTCCACGACCTCGGCCTCACCGACGAGTACCGCACCCGGGACCGGCGCTTCGAGATCGACGGCGCCGCCGCGGCCCAGGCGTTCCTGCGCGACCACGGCCGCTCCGCGGAGGAGGCCCGCACCGTGTGGCTGGCGATCGCCCTGCACACCACACCAGAGATCCCCCTGCACCTGGAGCCCGAGGTCGCCGTGGTCACCCTCGGCGTCGAGACCGACGTGCTGGGCCTGGACCTGAACCGGATTCCCGAGGCGCACCGCGCCGAGGTCGTCGCCGCGCACCCCCGGCCGGACTTCAAGAACAAGATCCTCCGCGCGTTCTACGACGGCATGGCCGACCGTCCGGAGACCACCTTCGGCACCATGAACGACGACGTGCTCGCCCACTTCGACCCCGACTTCCACCGGGAGGACTTCGTGCGCATCATCCAGGGCAACGCCTGGCCCGAGTGAGCCCCGCCGGACCGGAGCGCAATCCCCGGGATCCACCGCGTCCACGGGGTCCTGCGCGGCAGGACGCGCCGGCTCGGCAGGCGTCGTCGCCCCCGCCCCAGCTCATCCGTGCCGGTACGCCTGTCCCATCTCGGTGTGGGACCAGCGGGCCTCGATCCGGGCGTCGCCGCTGCGCCGCACGGCCGCCGCGGTCTCCCGGTCCAGCTCGGAACGCCACTCCTCGATGGTGAGCAGGTCCGAGGACCGCAGCAGCGGCTGCCGGTAGATGTTCAGGGCCCGGGCCACCTCACCCTGTTCCAGGGCGGTCCGGAGCCGCGAGACGTCGCTGGTGACCGCGGCCGGGTCGGTGAAGCGGTACGGGCCGGTGGTGATCACCGCGCCGAGCCGGCGGCGCACGCGGTGGATCTCCGTGCGGACCGTGCCGGGGGTGCCGCGCTCGCCGTAGAGCGCGTAGGCCATCTCCTCGGCGCTCCACCCGCGCTCGCGCAGGCTGAGCAGCGCGAGGATCTCCCCCGAGCGCGTCGGCAGGGGGAACCAGTCCCCGCCGCCCACGCGGGCCGTGGCCGGCTCGGCCAGCAGGCGCAGCTCCAGGGACGGGGTGGCGGTGCCGCGGGCGGCGCGCGGCGGCGAGGGCGCCTGGGCGGCGAGCAGGGTCTCGACGACGCGCGCGGCCGAGCGCACCAGGCCCCGGGTGTCCGGGGTGGCGGTGCCCCGGGGGCCGGAGAGGTCGATGACGCCGAGCACCTCGCCGCTGCCCGGGTGCCGCACCGGGGCGGACGTGCAGTCCCAGGCGCTGTGGGACCGGGCGAAGTGCTCCGTGCCCCGCAGCTCCTCCGGGGCTCCGGTGCGCAGCGCCTGGGCGATCGCGTTGGTGCCCACGCCGTGCTCGTCCCAGCCGGCGCCCTCGACGAACCCGAGCTGGTCGGCGCGCCCCAGCGGCGAACGTCCCCCGCGTCGCCACAGCACCGTGCCGTCGGGTCCCGTGAGGACCGCGACCCGGGCCTCGGCGGCATCGCGGGCGACGCCCAGCAGATCGGCGACCACGTCGACGTGCGCTCCCAGCGGGGAGAGCGCCCGCTGGTGCTCCACCTCGTGGTCCGGGAGCACCTCCCGCGGACCGTCCAGGTCCCGGGACATGCCCCGGGCCGCGCACCGCTCCCAGGCGGAACGCACCCGTTCCGGTGCTCCGGTCGATCCGCAGCTGTCCACAGCGCACTCCTCCGCCCTCGGTGCCCGCGCTCCGCGCGCGTCCTGATGCAACGTCGCGGAAACCCCCACGGCTCCACAGTGGTGACACGCATCACACCGGACCCTATGCCACCGGGCGTCCGGCGTACATGGAGGAGGAACCATGACCGACATCGACACCGGCGTGCGCGCCGGAACAGAGACCGCCCGCACCTGGCTGGCGTCCCTGGAGCACGCCCTCACCGCCGGGAACGCGGACGCGGCTGCGGGACTGTTCGAGGAGGACGGCTTCTGGCGCGACTTCCTGGCGTTCACCTGGAACCTCAAGACCCTGGAGGGCCGCGAGCAGATCTGCCGGATGCTCGCGCAGACCCTGCCGCACGTCCGGCCCTCCGGGTGGGAGGTCGAGGGCGAGCCGACCACGGCGGACGGCGTCACGGAGTGCTGGGTGCGCTTCGAGACCGCCGCCGGCTCCGGATGGGGCTATCTGCGCCTGCGCGACGGGAAGGCGTGGACCCTGCTCACCACGCTGCAGGACCTGCGCGGGTTCGAGGAGCGGAAGGGCCCCCGCCGGGACCGCGGCGTCGTCCACGAGATCACCCGGGAGCGCACCACCTGGCTGGAGCGGCGCCGGGCGCGGGAGGAGGCCCTGGGCCGCAGCGAGCAGCCGTACTGCCTCGTCGTCGGCGGCGGGCAGGGCGGGATCGGCCTGGCCGCCCGGCTGGGCCGTCTGGGCATCCCCACGATCGTGGTGGACAAGCACGAGAAGGCCGGCGACGCCTGGCGCAACCGCTACAAGTCCCTGCACCTGCACGACCCGGTCTGGTACGACCACATGCCCTACCTGCCGTTCCCCGACGACTGGCCGGTGTTCCCCGCCAAGGACAAGGTCGCGGACTGGCTGATGCACTACGCCGACATCATGGAGCTCAACTACTGGGCGAGGACGGAGTGCCGGTCGGCCGAGTGGGACGAGCAGACCGGGACCTGGACCGTCGTCGTGGACCGCGACGGCGAGGAGATCGTGCTGCACCCCACCCAGCTCGTCTTCGCGCTGGGGGTCTCCGGGTACCCGCGGATCCCCGAGTTCCCCGGTGCCGACGTCTTCCGGGGTGCGCAGCACCACTCCTCCGCCCACGCCGGCGGCGACGACTGGGCGGGCAAGCGGGCCGTGGTCATCGGCTCCAACAACTCCGCCCACGACATCTGCGCCGACCTCTGGGAGCACGGGGCCGAGGTCACCATGGTCCAGCGCTCCTCGACCCACATCTCCCGCAGCGAGTCCCTCATGGACCTCGTCCTCAAGCCGCTCTACTCCGAGGAGGCGCTGGAGGCCGGCATCACCACGGAGCAGGCGGACATGCTCTTCGCCTCCTGGCCCTACCGCGTCCTGCCGGACGTCCAGCGGCCCGCGTTCCAGGAGATGGCCGAACGGGACCGGGACTTCTACGAGGCGCTCGAGGCGGCCGGCTTCGACCTCGACTTCGGCGAGGACGGCTCCGGGCTGTTCCTGAAGTACCTGCGCCGCGGCTCCGGCTACTACATCGACGTGGGCGCCTCCCAGCTGATCATCGACGGCCGGGTCCGGCTGGCCTCCGGGCAGGTCGACCACCTCACGCAGGACGCCGTGGTCCTCGACGACGGGACCGAGCTGCCGGCGGACCTGGTCGTCCACGCCACCGGCTACGGGTCCATGAACGAGTGGCTGGCCGACATCGTCTCCCCGGAGGTCGCCGACCGCGTGGGCAAGTGCTGGGGCTACGGCTCGGACACGACACGGGACCCCGGGCCGTGGGAGGGGGAGCTGCGGAACATGTGGAAGCCCACCAACGTGGAGAACCTCTGGATCCACGGCGGGAACCTGCACCAGAGCCGGCACTACTCGAAGTACCTCGCCCTGCAGCTCAAGGCCAGGATGGAAGGCCTGCCCACGCCGGTCTTCGGTCTCGAGGAGTCCCACCACCCCCGGTGACGCCGATGGTTCCGCAGAGGAGCCGCGCCGGGACCCGGGGTGAGCACGAGGGCGACATCGTCCCCGCTCCGGGTCCCGCCGCAGTACGCTGGACTCGCCGGATTCACAAGATTCACACGATTCACCGACATACACAGGGAGTGCCGTGGACAACCCCTTCCGGCCCACTGCCGGGGCCTCCCCGCCGGAGCTCATCGGCCGGGCCGGGGTCCTGGACGAGTTCGCCTACGGGCTGCGCCTGCGCTCCGGGGCGCCCGGACTGCTCACCATCTTCACGGGCGCCCGGGGCGTGGGCAAGACCGTGATGCTGGGCGCGGCCGAGGACCTGGCCCGCACCCAGGGCTGGGCCGTGGTCTCCGAGACGGCCACGAAGGGCTTCCTGGGCCGCATCGGCCACGCCATGCGCCGGCTGGCCGAGGAGCTCGGCAGCGGGCCCCAGGGCCGGCGGCTCACCGCCGTCACCGCGGCGGGCTTCGGCTTCACCACCCAGCTGCCGCCCCAGCAGCAGCTGGAGTGGCGCGAGGAGGGCCTGCGCCTGCTGCACCTGCTGGAGGAGCAGCGGACCGGCCTGGTCATCACCGTGGACGAGATCCACGCCGCCGACCGGCAGGAGATCGCCCAGCTGGCCGCGGACGTGCAGCACTTCATCCGCGCGGACCTGCCCGTCGCCCTGCTCTTCGCCGGCCTGCCGGCGGCGGTCTCGGACCTGCTGAACGAGGGGGTGGCCACGTTCCTGCGCCGCGCCGACCGGATCGACCTGCACGCCGCCGCCGTCGACGAGGTCCGGCAGTCCTACGCGGACACCTTCGCGGCGGGCGGGTTCACGCTCACGGAGGACCAAGCCGGCCGTGCCGCCGAGGCCACCGGCGGCTACCCCTTCCTGATCCAGCTGGTGGGGTACTTCCTCTGGCAGGAGGCCGAGAAGGTCGCGCCCGTGCTCACCGACGCGATGGTGGACCAGGCGGTCGCCGCCGCCCGCCGCCGGAACGAGCGCGTGGTCATCGAGGCGGCGCTCTCCACGGCCTCCCCGCGGGACCTGGACGTCCTGCGGGCCATGGCCGAGGACGACGGGCCGTCCACCGCCGGGGACATCGGCGCCCGGATCGGGGCCCGGCCGAACACCGTGGGCAACTACCGGACCCGGCTGATCGACGCCGGGCTGATCGAGCCGGCCGGCTACGGGCTGGTCCGCTTCGCCATCCCGGGCCTCCGGGAGCACCTGCGCCAGGGCCGCGCGTAGACCCCGAGCATCCGGTCCGCAACCGCCCCGCCGACTCCGTGCGTCTTGTCCGTGCCGGGGCACCGGCGCACCATGGGAGCAGGCCGAGGAGGTGGGTCATGCGGATCGTGATGGTCGGCGACGTCATGCTGGGCCGCCTGGTCAACGAGCGGCTCCGGCAGGAGGACCCGGCCTATCCGTGGGGCGACGTCCTGCCCCTGTTCGCGCAGGCGGACCTGCGGTTCGCGAACCTCGAGTGCGTGCTCGCCGACGGCGGGACGCCGTGGCCGCGCAAGACCTTCCACTTCCGCTCCGACCGCCGGAACATCGCGAGCCTCGAGGCGGCGCACCTCGACGTCGTCTCCCTGGCCAACAACCACGTGCTCGACTTCGGCGTCCCGGCGCTGCAGGAGATGCTGCCCCTGCTCGACGCCCACGGCATCCGGCACACCGGGGCGGGGGAGGACGCCGCGGCGGCCCGCGAGCCGGCGCTGGTCGGCGTGCACGGCACCACCGTGGGCGTCCTCGCCGTCACGGACAACGAACCGCGCTGGGCGGCCGGGCCCGGCGCCCCGGGGATCTTCCACGTGCCCGTCCGGCTCGGCGATGCCCGCGCGCAGCAGCTGCTGGAGCTCGTCCGGCAGACCCGCCGGCGCACCGGCCTCCTCGTCGTCTCCGCCCACTGGGGGGCCAACTGGGGCGTCGAGGTGCCGGAGGAGCACCGCGCCCTCGCCCACGCGCTCGTGGAGGCCGGGGCCGACGTCGTCGTCGGGCACTCCGCGCACATCTTCCGCGGTGTCGAGGTCGTGGCCGGCCGGCCGGTGGTCTACAGCGCCGGGGACTTCGTCGACGACTACGCGGTCGACCCCGAGGAGCGCAACGACCAGTCGTTCGTCTTCCTGCTCGACGTCCGGGACGGCCGTCCCCGGGACCTGCGCCTGGTCCCCACCGTGATCGCGGACTGCCGGGCGATGCGGGCCGGCCGGGAGGCGCCGGCGATCGCCGCTCGGATGGAGGAGCGCAGCGCCGCGCTGGGGACCCGGTGCCAGTGGCTCGAGGAGGAGCGGTGCCTGCGGATCCCGCTGGCGTGACGCGGGGGCTCACTCCTCGATCTTCCGGGCCTGTTCGTCCCAGGCGGCGTGGGCGTCCCGGTTCTCGGTGGGCGAGTAGGTCTCCCGCAGCGCCCGCAGCGCGGCGTTGCGCTGCTGGGCCAGGGACTCCGCGGCGGCCCTGGTCGCGGCGTCCTCGCGGGCCTGGGCCCGGGCGGCGGTCACGGCGTCCATGATGGCCTCCACGCCCAGGGCACCGCCCTCCAGGTAGGCGGTGCGGACCTGCCGGTCCGGGTGGTAGAGGTACTGGTCGTTGACCTGGCCGAGGCTGGTGTCGAACTCGTCGTCGGTGCGGTCGGAGATCATGGCGACCGTGCGGTCCAGGCAGGCATCGACCTGCTCGAGCAGGTGGTGCACCCGGGCGCTGGTGCGCAGCGACCACAGGGCCCGCCCGTGCTGCCGCAGCCGGTCCGCGTCCCAGTCCGCCTGCGGGACCACGGCCAGCGTCCCGGCGAGGAGGCGGGGGTCCCGGTTGCCGTCCTGCGGGGGTAGGGAGCGCAGGTGCCAGGAGATCCACGCCGTGCGCATGTTGGACGCCCCGGTCGCCCGGGCGTCCTCCACCGTCCGCTGCCCGGTCCGCCGGTTCACGACCGGCGGGGGGTCGGCTGCGGGGTCCGGGACCCCGATCTCCTGGGCCGCCCGGAGCTGGCTCCGGATGAAGCCCGCGCTCAGCCAGACGAGCAGGCCGAGCAGGGCCAGGGCGATGACGACCACTCCGCCGAGGATGAGGAAGCGGAACAGGCCGAGGAAGACGATCACGGCGAGCAGGACGAGCCACACGGTCGCGCTGCTGCTGCCCTGGGTGTTCTTCATGGTGGGTCCCCCCGAGAACCACGAGTCCTGAGCACCCAGTGTAGTCGTCACCGGCGCCGGGGGACCGGGGCCGGACCGGCCGATCCAGGCGTGCTCGCCCCGGACGGTCACTCCCCGGCGCGGCGGGCCTCCTCGTCCCAGGCGGCGTGGGCGTCCCGGTTCTCGGTGGCCTGCCGGGTCTCCCGCAGGGCCCGCAGCGCGGCGTTCCGCTGCTGGGCCAGGGACTCCGCGGAGGCGCGGGTGGCGGCGTCCTCGCGGGCCTGGGCGCGGGCGGCGTGATGGTGCCCATGATGGTCTCCACGCCCTGGGCACCGCCCTCCAGGTAGGCGGCGCGCACCTCGCGGTCGGGGTGGTAGAGGTACTGCTCGTTCGTCTGCCCGCGGCGGGTGTCGAACTCCTCGTCGGTGAGGTCGGAGATCATGGCGGCCACCCGGTCCAGGCGGGCCTCGACGTCCGCCCGCGACGAGTGACCGGCGGCTGCGCCGCGGCGGGCCCAGACGGCGCGCCCGTGCATCCGCAGCTGGGTCAGGTTCCACCCGGCCTTGGGGATCACGGCCAGCCGCTCGACGACGGAGGCGGCGTCGCCGCTCCGCTGCGCGGTGGTCCCGGGGCGGATCTGCCACTCCAGCCAGGCGGTGCGCATGTCGTTCCGGCCGGCGCGCCGGGCGCCCTCGAGCACGGCGTTCCGGCCCCGCCGGGTCTTCTCCGCGGCCGCCGCCGCGGCACGCTTCCGGCCCACCGTGCTGCGCAGCAGGGCCCTGGCGACCAGCGCGACCACGGTGAGCGAGCCGAGGACCACGGCGGCGCCGACGAAGAACTCCCAGTGCTCGACCACGAAGGAGTAGATCCAGCCGAGGACCCCCAGGACGACCAGGGCCAGGCAGCCGACCCCCGTGGCCCCGCCGGTGCTGCTGTCGCTGCTCGCCATGCCGCGCCTCCCCCGCCGAGTTCGCTGAGGACATCAGGGTAGGCGGGGCGCCGCACGCGGCAGCGGTGCCACCGGTTCATGACGGCCCGGAGCGCTGACGGCCCCGAGCGCTGACGGGCCGGAGGCGCCGGCGGCGGCCTGGGCGACGGCGACTCCGCCTCGGCTACAGCGCCCAGAGCTCCTCGAGGCGCTGGGCCCGCTCCCGCCGGGCCGCGTGGGCCTCCTCCAGGTCCACCGCCCGGAACCGGGTGACGGTGCCGGGGGTGGCGCGGGCCAGCAGGTCCATGTCCGCGGAGATCACGGTGCCCACCATGGCGTAGCCGCCGCCGGAGACCGCGTCCCGGTGCAGCACGATCGGCTGGGTGCCGCCGGGGACCTGGATCGAGCCCACGGCGTAGCCGGCGTCGACGATGTTGGAGGGGTCCGAGCCGGCCCCGAAGGGCTGCTCCCGCTCGATCCACTCCACGCCGGGGCCCTCGAAGCGCAGCCCCATGCGGTCGGCCACCGGGGTGAGCTTCCACTCCTCCTCGACCAGCCGGCGCCGCCCCTCGTCGGTGAGCAGGTGGTCGTAGAGACCCCACACGATCCGCAGCTCCAGCGGCCCGCCGAACGCGGGCCGGTGGGACGGCGGGATCTCCTCGATCGAGGGCAGCAGACCGGTCGGCTCGCCCACGGGCACCACGTCCCCGGCCTCCAGCTTCCGGCCGTGCAGCCCGCCCAGCCGCCCGATCGCGTAGGTGGAGCGGGAGCCGAGCACCTCCGGGACGTCGATGCCGCCGCGGACCGCCAGGTAGAACCGGGCGCCGCCGCGGATCACCCCGAACTTCACGGCGTCCCCCTCGGCCAGCTCGATCCGCGTCCAGGGCGGGCGCTCCTGCCCGTTGACCAGCAGGGGCACGTCGGCGCCGGCCACCGCGATCGTCGTCGGGGCGTCCACCGTGAAGGAGGGACCCATGTAGGTGCACTCCAGCACGGCCTCCTCGGCGGAGTTGCCCACAAGCTTGTTGGCCGCCTGGGCGGACTCCTGGTCCATGGCCCCGCCCTGCGGGATGCCCACGTTGTAGTAGCCGAACCGCCCCTGGTCCTGGACGGTGGTCAGCAGCCCGGGCTGCTCAATTCTCAGCGCCATCGAGGGCCTCCAGGAGAGTGCGGTTGTAGGTGTCGGGGTCGGCGAGCGCGGCTTCGACGTCGAAGGTCACGGGCGCCTGCTTGAACCGCCAGATGCCGGCCTCGACCTGCTCCTGGATGGACCGGTACTCGGCCTCGTCGACCGGCCGGAACTTCACGAGGTCCCCGGGCCGGAAGAGGATGAGGAAGTCCCGGAAGTCGGGCAGCTCCTGGGCTGGGTCGTAGATCGGGGCGGCGGCGATGCCGAACATCTGGTACCCGCCGGCCCCGCGCACGGAGTAGATGCAGGCGAAGCACCCGCCGTGGCCCACGGTCAGCGGGGGCGTGTCCGTGCGGGGGCTGAGGTACTTGGGCACCTCCAGCTGCTGCTCCCGGGGGACGAGCTGGTACATGAACGGCAGCCCGGCCACGAACCCGACCATGGACACCAGCCACGGGGACCCGTGGTGGCGGCGGATGAACTCGGCGGCGTCGGCCAGGCCGTTGACGTGGGCGGCGTAGTCGAGGTCCGTGCCGGAGGGGTCCTGGTGGTAGCCCTCGCGGAAGCGCTGGACGACCTCGGCGGTGTAGGGGTCCTGGTACCAGACCGGGACCTCGATGATCCGGGTCTGCGCCCGGTGCTGGGTGGAGGTGCGGGCCTGGCTCTCCAGCTCCTGGGTGCGGCGCTTGAGCTCCTCCGGGGCGAGGACGTCGGGGTCGAAGCGCACCAGCAGGGACGCGTTGGCGGGGCAGACGTCCACCACGCCGTCGAGCGCGAGCCCGGTGAGGCCCTGGGCCACCGTGGTGGCCAGGTAGTTGGCGGTGAGGTTCATCGCCTCGTCGAACTCCACGAACAGGAACTCGTCCCCGCCCCAGGTGTAGCGGGCGGTGGGCAGGTGCAGGGTCTCGGTCACGGTGTGCTCCCCTCGCCGGGCGTCTCGTTGCGCTTCTCGCGGGCCGGTCCGCCGAGCAGCTCGGTCTCGATCCAGGTGGTGTGGTGCTCCACGGCCGCGAACACCGGGTCCAGCACGAGCCGCTGCAGCAGCGGCACCGTGGTCCGGATCCCCTCGATGTGCGTGGCGGCCAGGGCCGCGCCCATCCGCTGCACGGCCGTGCCGCGGTCCTCGGCGTGCACGATCAGCTTGGCCAGCAGCGAGTCGTAGTACGGGGCCACGGTGTCCCCGGCGCGCACCCCGCTGTCCACGCGGTAGTGCTCGCCCTCGGGCCAGTCGAGCCGGCTGATGGTCCCGGGGCTGGGCAGGAAGTTCCTCTCCGGGTCCTCGGCGTTGATCCGGCACTCCACGGAGTGGCCGGTGAAGGTGATGTCCTCCTGCCGCAGCTCCGTCCGCCCGGTCGAGGCGATCCGCAGCTGCTCGGCCACGAGGTCCACGCCGGTGACGAACTCCGTGACCGGGTGCTCCACCTGCAGACGGGTGTTCATCTCGATGAACGCCGCCTCGTGCCGGACGGGGTCGTAGAGGTACTCCACCGTCCCCACTCCGGTGTAGCGGCAGAGCCGGGCCAGGTCCACGGCGGAGTCCCGGATGCGCTCGCGGACCGCGTCCGGCAGGTCCGGGGCGGGGGCCTCCTCGACGATCTTCTGCGAACGGCGCTGCAGGGAGCAGTCGCGGTCGCCCAGGTGCAGGAACGTCTCGCCGTCCCCGAGCACCTGGACCTCCACGTGCCGGGCCCGCTCGACGAAGCGCTCCAGATACACCGTGGTGTCCCCGAAGCTCGCCCCGGCCTCGGACCGGGCGGTGTCCACGGTGCGCAGCAGGTCCTCCTCGGCGCGCACCAGGCGGATGCCGCGCCCGCCGCCGCCGGCCGAGGCCTTGATCACCAGCGGGTACCCGACCTCCCGGGCCAGCGCCAGGACGGCGTCGTCGTCGCCCTCCAGGGGCCCGTTGGACCCGGCGAGCACGGGCACCCCGGCGGCGATCGCGGCCTCCAGGGCGCGGGTCTTGTGACCCATGAGGTCGATGACCTCGGGGGCGGGACCCACCCACGTCAGCCCCGCCTCCTGGACGCGGCGGGCGAATGCGGCGTTCTCGGAGAGGAAGCCGTAGCCGGGGTGCACCGCGTCGCAGCCGTGCTCGAGGGCCGCGGCCACCAGCGCCTCGGCGTTCAGGTAGGACTTCTGGGCGGGGGCGGGCCCGACGACGGCGACCGCGTCGGCGAGGCCCGCCGCCATCGAGTCCTGGTCGGCCTCGCTAACGGCCAGGACCGTGCGCAGGCCCGCGCTGCGGGCGGAGCGCAGGATCCGGACCGCGATCTCGCCCCGGTTGGCCACCAGCAGCGTGGAGATCGCCACGGCTCAGCTCTCCGCGACGACGGCGATGACGTCCCCGGGGTGGACCATGTCCCCGTCCTCGATCCGGAAGCCCTCCAGGGTGCCGGCGGACTCGGTCTGGACCTCGGAGAACTGCTTCATCACCTCGATGAGGCCGATGACCTGACCGGCCTCGACCCTCTCGCCGTCCTGCACGAAGGGGTCCTTGTCGGGGGAGGGGCGGCGGTAGAAGACGCCGGGGAGCGGGGACTGGATCTCGGCCATGTCGGTCCTTTCGGTCGGTGCTGCGGCTGGTTCCTGCTGGTGGTCTCCCGGGTCGTCCGCCGGATCAGCCGGCGGGGACGTGGGCGTCGATCGCCTCTCGCACGGCGCGGGCGACCGCCGGCGCGCCGGAAGCGTCCGAGTGCACGCAGACGGACTCGAAGCGCATGGGCAGCTCCGTGCCGTCCTCGGCGCGCACGGTGCCCTGCTCCAGGGCCTGCGCCACCCGCTCGGCGGCGGCGCCCGGGTCGGTGGCGTGCGGGGTGCGCTGGATGATCAGCCCGCCCTCGGCGTTGTAGTCCAGGTCCACGTAGAGCTCGGCCACGAACGGCACGCCGCGCTCGGCGCACACCGCCTCGTGGGCGGTGCCGGCCATCCCGAGCACCGCCACGCCGTAGTCGGCGGCGACCGCGGCCACGGACTCCATGAGCGCGGGGTCCTTGGCGACCATGCCGTAGAGCGAGCCGTGCGGCTTGAGGTGGTGCAGCTCCGCGCCGTGCTGGAGCAGGAAGCCGGTGAGGGCGCCCACCTGGTAGCGGACCAGGGACTCGACCTCCTCCGGGGTGAGCACCATGGCGCGGCGGCCGAAGCCCCACTGGTCCGGCAGGGAGGGGTGCGCCCCGATCCGCACGCCGTGGGCCACGGCGCCGGCGACCGTGGCGGACATGATGTCCGGGTCCCCGGCGTGGAAGCCGCAGGCGACGTTGGCGAGGTCCACCACCTGCAGCAGCTCCGGGTCGTTGCCGAAGCGGTGCAGGCCGATGCCCTCGCCCATGTCGGAGTTGACGGTGGGCCGGGTGCGGGTCTGTGGTGTGGCCATGGTCACAGCCTAGGGATGAGACGGGCTCGGGGGAACTGGCAGAACCAACAGCGACGCGCGGCGGATGGGCGGGTCTGGGGACGCCACCGCATTTACGGCCGTGAAACAGCGAGGACACGGCCCGGCCTCACGGCCTCCCTAGGTTCGCAGGCGAGACCCCTCGACCGAAGGAAGCCGCCATGTCCGAGAAGCTCCTCCCGCCACCCGCCGGTCCCACCGCGGGAGCACCCGCCCCTGTCGGGACGCACGCCCCCGGCGCCCCCGACCGCGACGTCAGCCAGGCCACCAGGGAGTCCCTCGAGGACTACACGCTGCGCTTCGCCCCGCGCTCCTACCGCAAGTGGGGCCCCGGCGTGGTGGCCACCAGCGCCCTGGGCGGCATCGCCTACCTCGCCGACTTCTCCATCGGCGCCAGCATCGGCATGGCGCACGGCACGGCCAACGCCCTGCTGGGCATCCTCGTGGCCGCGGTCATCATCTTCACCACCGGACTGCCCCTGGCCTACTACGCGGCCCGGTACAACATCGACCTGGACCTGATCACCCGCGGCTCGGGCTTCGGCTACTACGGGTCCGTGGTCACCAACATCATCTTCGCGACGTTCACCTTCATCTTCTTCGCCCTGGAGGGCTCGATCATGGCCCAGGGCCTCGAGCTGGTGCTGGGCATCCCGCAGGCGATCGGGTACGCGATCTCCACGCTCGTCGTGATCCCCCTGGTGATCTACGGGATGAACACCCTGGCCAAGCTGCAGGTGTGGACCACCCCGCTGTGGCTGCTGCTCATGGTCTTCCCGCTCGCCTTCCTCGTGCTCACCAACCCGGGCTCGGTCGAGACCTTCTTCGCCTACCAGGGCGAGAGCGGCGACGGCGGGGTCAGCATCGCCGCGGTCATGCTCGCGGCCGGTGTGTGCCTGTCCCTGATGGCGCAGATCGCCGAGCAGATCGACTACCTGCGCTTCATGCCGCCCAAGACTGCCGCCAACCGCCGCGCGTGGTGGACCGCCGTGGTCCTGGGCGGACCCGGCTGGGTGGTCTTCGGCGCCCTCAAGCAGGCCACCGGTCTGTTCATCACCGTCTGGCTGCTGGCCAAGCTCGACCCGGCCGCCTCCGCCACCGCGGACGAGCCGGTGCACCAGTTCCTCGGCGTCTACGAGGAGATGATGCCGACCTGGCTGGCGCTCACCCTGGCCCTGATCCTCGTGGTGGTCTCGCAGCTGAAGATCAACGTCACCAACGCCTACTCCGGCTCCCTGGCGTGGACCAACAGCTTCACCCGCCTCACCCGGCACTACCCGGGCCGGATGGTCTTCGTCCTGGTCAACCTCGCCATCGCCCTGGTGCTGATGGAGGCGAACATGTTCGACTTCCTCAACACGATCCTCGGCTTCTACGCCAACTGCGCCATGGCCTGGGTGGTCACGGTCGCCACGGACATCGCCGTCAACAAGTACCTGCTCAAGCTCTCCCCGAAGGTCCCCGAGTTCCGCCGCGGCATGCTCCACGCCGTCAACCCGGTCGGCTTCGTCTCGATGCTGCTCTCCGCCGGCATCTCGATCGCCGTGTTCTTCGGCGCCTTCGGGGCCGGCGTGCAGCCGTACTCGCCGATGTTCGCGATCGGCCTGGCCCTGGTCTGCCCGCCCCTGCTCGCCGTGGCCACCCGCGGGAAGTACTACCTGCGGCGCACCGACGACGGGATCGACCTGCCGATGTTCGACGCGGACGGCAACCCCTCCGACGCCAAGCTCACCTGCCACGTCAGCGGCCTGGAGTTCGAGCGCCCGGACATGCTGCTCTCCGCCGAGCCCGGCCCGCACGGGGAGAAGCAGTACATCTCCTCCCTCGCCCTGGCCACCGACCGGACCGGCCGGTACGTGCTGCCCGCCCAGCCTTGACCGCCGGCGGAGGCCCCGCCCCCGGGAGATCGCACCCGGGGGCGGGGCCTCCGCCGTACCCTGGTGGCGTGCCCGCACCCGAGCTCCGTCCGACGACGACGCTGGTGCGCCGCCTCCTGCAGGAGCAGCTGCCCGCCGCGCTGCGGGCGCTGGCCGAGCTGCCGCCGGTCCCGGCCGCGCAGGGCTGGGACAACGCGATGTTCCGGCTCGGGCCCGCCCATGCGGTGCGCCTGCCCGTCCGGCGAGCCGCCGTGGCCTGCCTGGTGCACGAGCGGCGCTGGACGGCCACCGCGAGCGCCCCGCTGGGCGCCCTCGGGATCGAGGCGCCGGTGCCGGTGTTCCCCGGCCGGCCCGGCGCCGGATACCCCTGGCCCTGGCTGCTCACGCGGTGGGTCGAGGGGGAGGCCGTCGCGCTGCTGCCCGTGGCCGACCGCGCCCGGCTCGCCACCGACCTGGCCCGGGCGCTGAGCGCCCTGCACGTGCCCGCCCCGCCGGAGGCGCCCCACAATCCCTACCGCGGCGTGCCCCTCGCCGAGCGGCTCCGCACCGTGCCCGCCCCCTGGCCCGCCACGGCGTCCGCGCTCGGGTGGGAGACCGCCGAGCGGCTCCGGGGCGTCGTCGAGGACGGGGCGCGGGCCGCGCCCTGGTCCCGGCCGCCGGTCTGGCTGCACGGCGACCCGCACCCCTGGAACCTCGTGCACCGGGCCGGGCGGCTGGCCGGGTTCATCGACTTCGGCGACGTCTGCGCCGGTGACCCGGCCTCGGACCTCGCCGCCGCGTGGCTGGTCCTCGACGCCCCGCAGCGCGCCGCCTTCCGGGCGCTCGCCGACGGCACCGGGCGCTACGACGCCGGCGTGTGGCGCCGCGCCGCCGCCTGGGCCGCCCTGTACGCGAGCGCGCTGACGGCCGGACCGGTGGGCGCCGCGCCGGGGTTCGGCCCCGTCGTCGAGCACGTGGTCCGCGAACTCGGTGCCGCCGGCGGGACTCGCTAGGACGCCGGTCCGGGCGCCGTCGAGGGACGCGCGCCGACGGCCGGCGGGTCCGACCTCGCGCGGGACGGCCGGGTCAGCGGCGCAGGGTGTCCCCGGGCGCCTCCCCGTACTGGTCGCGGTAGGCGGCGGCGAAGCGGCCGGGATGGGCGAAGCCCCACCGGGTGGCCACCGCGGTCACGGTGGTGCCCGGGGCGCGGTCCGCGGCGAGCAGGTCGCGGCGGGCGGCGTCGATCCGGGCCGTGCGCAGGTAGCCCGTCGGCGTGGTGTCGAGGTGGCGGCGGAAGGCCGCCTGCAGGCCCCGCGGACTCAGCCGGGCCGCCGCGGCGATCTCGGGCAGGCCGATGGGCTCGGCCAGGTGGGCCTCGATGAAGGCGATCGCCCGGCGCAGGGCCGCCGGCTGGGCCGCCCCCGGCGGGTCGGGCTCGTTCCCGGCCTCGAGGAAGGTGCTGGGGAAGGTCTGCAGCACGGCGGTGGCCAGGCTGCGCAGGCTCTGGTCGAGGAGCAGCGGGCCGGCCGCGGCGACGTCACCGCTCAGCACGTGCTGGACGACCTGCCCCGCCGTGGCCCGACAGTACTTCGCGTGCGCCTCGGTGCGCGCGTGGTGCCCGGTGAACCGCAGCCGGAAGTCGGAGCGGCCGGTCAGCGCCCGGGCGTAGTCCTCCACGACCGCGGTCTGCACGGTCAGGGTGCTCAGTCCCAGGCTCTCCCACCGCGCCTCGTAGCCGCCCGTGGGGAACAGGAAGACGGGTCCGCCGGTGATCTCGTCCCGGTCGGACCGGACGAGAAAGCGGCCGTGGGTCACGCAACCGATGCGCAGCAGACCCGTGTTGTCGTTGGCGCCGTTGCTGTCCCAGCCGATCAGGCGCAGCCGCTGGGCGGTCAGCGGCCCGAGGGCGGTGTGCGCCAGCGACATCTCGAACCCCGCCACCGGCTGCGGCAGGCGCAGGCTGCGGTAGGCCCGTTCCAGCGCCGCACGGCCCTCCTCCGGGTCCCGAGTCCTCAGGACCGACCATCCCTGCGGTGAACCCATGCCCCCAGGTTACTCAGACCGGTCCCGCCCCACAGCGCGTCCTGTCCGTAGACTGGAGGGGAGGTCCGGTGGGGGCAGTGCCGGACGTCTCACCCGCACGCAGCGAGTCGATGGGGAGAACACCGATGAGCGCACCGTTCCACCGCGTGGCCACGGTCAGGGATCCGGACGCCGTCGCGTCCCTGTTCGCCGAGGTGCGCGTGCCCTTCTCGTTCTCCCCGGCCCGTCCGGAGTTCCGCTACCGGCATTGCCACGACGGCGACGAGCACCTGTCGGTGGTGCGGCTGGGCCTGGACGGCCCGTTCTCCGCCTGGGGTGACACCGAGGTCTTCGGTGTCACCGACGGCCGGGCGACCTGCTACGAGTGGTCCACCGGCGCGGAGAGCGGCACCGGCCTCGGGACCCCGGTGCTGTTCCGCCCCGGTCACCCCACCCTGGTCGTCGGGGACGCCGTGGAGGTGACCACCATCAACGTCACCCGCCCCCTGCTGCAGGGGGTCGCCGACACCGTCTACGGCACCGAGACGCCCGTGGCCTTCGCCTCCGCGCGGCCGGTCACCGACCGGCTGGGACGGTACTGGGCCGACCTGGCCGGCATGGCCCGTGACACGGTGGACTCCGCGGCCTTCGCCGAACCCCTGGTGCGTGCGCAGCTGACCCGCCACCTGGCCGTGGCCATGCTCGAGTGCTTCCCCCTGGTGGGGGACCGGCAGGAGCGGACGCTGTCCATGGAGGCCCAGACCCGCGTCTACCGCACCGCGGTGGCCTTCTTCGACGGCCACGCCTCCCTGCCCGTCACCGTCGAGGACGCCGCCCGCGCCGCCGGTACCACCACCGAAGCCTTGGTGCGCGCGTTCCGCGCCAACCATCCGCGAAGCCTCACCCCGGCCGCCTACCTGCGCACCACCCGCCTGGCCGCCGCCCACGCCGACCTGCTCGCCGGCGACCCCGCGCGCGGGGACACCGTGCGGGAGACCGCCGCGCGCTGGGGCTTCGCCCATCCGGGCCGGTTCGCCGGGGTCTACCGGGCGGTCTACGGCGTGCCGCCGAGGCGAACCCTCGAGCGGTGACTTTCGGGGCGCGGGGGCGCGGCGGTCCTCGCCCGGGGGCGCGCAGGGGCCAGGAAGCCGCCGACCCAGGAGCGGACCGGCCACCGGGTGTCCGCTGGAGCGTCGCCGAGATGCCTCACGGGCCCCGGACGGCGGTCGTCACCGGCCCGGGGGTGTGCCGGTCCCGGTCTCCGGGGGCCGGGACTACCGCAGCCGGTAGCCCAGCACCGCGGCCGCGACGAGCAGCCCCGCGGCCAGGCGGGGCAGGATCTCCTCGAACCACGGATGCACCAGGACGCCCAGCAGCACGCCGACCGGCCAGGCCACCACCCCGGCGAGGACCAGCAGCAGGATCCGCCGCGTGACCCTCTGCCGTCCGGCGGCGTCCTGCGGCAGCGGCGCGGCGCGCTCCTGGTCGTCCTCCTGGTCGAAGAGCATGAACGGCAGAGTCGCGAAGAGATTGGCGAACATCGTCCGGTACCCCAGGGACGCGTCGAACGTGCTGCCCTCCTCGGCGGGAAGGGTGGTGAAGAAGACCGCCATGCCGACGACCACGACCGTCATGGCGGCCACGGTCAGCAGGCGCTTCCGGTCCAGGACCAGCACGATGTCCTGGCCCTTGGACCGGCCCCGGACGAGCCATGCTCCGCCCGCGGCCAGGCCGAGCCCCCAGAGGAAGAACGCCCAGATGGTCAGCTGGTCGCTGCCGGACGTGGTGGTCAGGTACGGCAGGGACGAGATGACGCACACCAGGCTCAGCCCCAGGGTGATCGCCCCGCAGAGGGTGCGGAACCACGGGCCCGGTGCCCGGGTGGTGGATCGTGTCTCGACTGCCATGGCGCCGTCCCGTCCTCCACGTCGACTCTCGCGGCCCAGTCTTGCCGGTCGATGCACGCGGCCACCAGGTGTGCACCCGTAAAGGGGACAGGCTTTCCTGTCGGACGAGCTGGCAGCGGACGAGGTGGGCGGGGTCTGGCAGGACCGGTTTTGTTGTCATGTCCCCCGCCTGGGGGATACCTGACGGCCGTTGTGAGGCCGGCGAGCGGCCGGAAGGCTCGGCGGGCGTGCCGACACGCTCGCTCGAGGCCCGGATTTCCGGGATTCTCGGCCGCTCCACGACACGGCCGGCGACCTGTCCCCACAACGGCGGCCTGTCGTTCATACGATGCGTCTGCAAACAACGGAACGATCCAAGGGGACCCCCATGAAGAAGATCGCAGCAGGAGCGGCCGTGCTCACCGCCGCCGGATTCACCGGCCTGTCCATGGCGCCGGCAATGGCAGCGCCTTACGCGAACTGCTCGGCCGCGGCAGAGGCCGGCGTCTACAACATCCAGGCCGGAGACTCCCGCTACGGAGCGCACCTCGACAGCGACCTCGACGGCGTGGGCTGCGAGAACAGCGACTACGGTCTTACCCCGCTGAACACCGTCCCTGGCACTGTTTCGCCGGAGGTGGCCGACCCCACGACGATCGCCGTCTTCGAGACCTGCGCAGACGCCCTCGCGGCCGGTCGCAGCAACATCCTTCTCGGCGACCCGGCCTATGCCCCCCACCTGGATCGTGACCTCGACGGCATCGCGTGCGAGATGGGCACCGACGAGGTGGAGATCGGCACGCACGAGATCGTCGACTGGGTGCCCGAGTCCTGGAACACCGGCCAGTACTCCCAGATGGGCCAGGTGCCCGCGGGCGCGGCCGACACCGGTGTCGTCGTCGAGGACGACTCCCCGGCCGGCGGCGTCGCTCTCGGTGGCGGCCTGGCCCTGGCCGCGGCCGCCGGTGCTGCCGTGGTCGTGCGCCGTCGCGCCGCCCGGGCCTGAGACCGCCCGGGACGTCGAGCTGATCGGATAGGTTGTCGTCCGTGAAGAGCTCGTCCAGCGACCGCCGCAGGGGCCACCTGGCCTCCGCGGCGGTCGCTGTCCTTCTGCTGGCCGGCTGCGCCGGCACCGACCCCGCGCAGCCGGGCGAGTCGCCGTCTGCTGGTGTGTCGGCCGTCCGGTCGTCTTCGCCCACCCAGGCGGCCACCACGGTCCCGGGAACTGCCGCTCCGAGGCCATCCGCGTCCGCTGAGCCGACGTCCCCCGCGCCGACTTCCGCCGCCGACCCGGCGGGCGCGGCAGTCTCCGCGCCCGTGTCGGTCCGCATCCCGGCCGCAGGCACCGACTCGGAGCTGCTCCACCTCGGCCTGCGCGACAACGGCTCCCTGGAGGTCCCTCCGGGAGACCCGGGTGCGCCGGCCGCCTGGTACACCGGCTCGCCCGCCCCGGGGGAGGTGGGTCCGGCGGTGCTGCTGGGTCACGTCAACGCCACCGACGGCGGGCCCGGGGTGTTCGCCGGTCTGCGCGGCCTGGTGCCCGGGGACCGGGTCGAGGTGGCGCGGGAGGACGGCAGCACGGCGGTCTTCGCCGTCGAGCGCGGGGAGCAGTACGCCAAGGACGCCTTCCCCACGCTGTCCGTCTACGGCAACACCGAAGGCCCCGAGCTGCGGCTGATCACCTGCGACGGCTACGACCCCGCCACCGGGGAGTTCGACGACAACTACGTGGTCTACGCCCGGCTCGTCGGCTGATCCTGCAGGACGCCCGGCGGGCGGTCCGTGCTCCGGGGGACAATGGAGGTCCTGCCGAGCGAAGGAGGCCCGGAGTGGACGTGGTCGTCCTGCCCACCGCCGCGGCCGTCGCGGCGCACGCGGCCGGCGTCGTCGCCGACCGGATCGTCGCGAAGCCCGCCCTGGTGCTGGGCGTGGCCACGGGCTCCTCTCCTGTGGGGCTCTACCGGGAGCTGGCCCGCCGCCGCAGGCAGGAGGGGCTGGACCTGTCCCACCTCGAGTGCTTCGCCCTCGACGAGTACGTCGGTCTGCCCGGCCACGACCCGCACAGCTACGCCGCGTACCTGCGGCGGGAGGTCGCGGAGCCCTTCGGGCTGTCGGCCGAGCGGGTCCACGTGCCGGACGGCGTCCGCGAGGACCTGGAGGGTGCGGCCCAGGACTACGAGCAGTCGATCGCCGGGGCCGGTGGAATCGACCTGCAGATCCTCGGCATCGGCACCAACGGCCACATCGGCTTCAACGAACCCCTCTCGGCCCTGAGCTCCCGCACCCGGGTCCTGGCGCTGTCCGCGCAGACCCGCGCCGACAACGCCCGGTTCTTCGACGCTCCCGACGACGTGCCCACGCACTGTCTCACCCAGGGACTGGGCACGATCCTGGAGGCCCGGCAGCTGCTCCTGGTCGCCCAGGGCGAGCGTAAGGCGCAGGCCGTCGCCGCGGCGGTGGAGGGGCCGGTGGCGGCCCGGTGCCCGGCGTCGGTGCTGCAGTTCCACCGCCGCACCACGATCGTGCTGGACGAGGCCGCCGCGCGCCGGCTGACCCTGGCGGGGCACGAACGTCCCGGCACCGGGGCCTGAGCGGGTTCGGGACCGGGACCTCTGTCCCGGGACCGGGGGATGCCGCCGCGGCGGGCAACGCAGGACATCCGTCATCCACGCGCGGGGGAGCGTCACAGAGTGCCCGGTCAGGCCGGACGTCCGGGATGCCGCGGCGGAATCCGCGCTGTCGTGACGGGCCCGGGAACGGCGCTCGACGTGACCCGTGACGCCGCACTCCGGCCCTGCCTACGATGCCTTCGCAAACCCTTCCTCTGCGAGATTGTGGGGACTCCATGAACAAGAACACAACTGGTGCGGCCCTGATGGCGGCCATCGGGTTCTCGGCCCTGACGGCGGCACCGGCGACGGCCGCGCCGGGTGATCCGATGGTCTTCACCGACTGCGCCACGGCCGCCCAGTACGGCGTCCACAACATCCCCGTCGGCTCGGTCAGTCACAGCCCGAGCCTCGTCGACGACGACGGTGACGGGGTCGTGTGCGAGAGCGCCGACTGGACCTACGACCCCACGCGCATCCCCGTGGAGAACGAGCAGGGCGGGTACAGCCACACCATCATCGACTGGATCCCGGGTGCGGGCCCCGGCCCCGACGCCCAGCCCGGAGAGGTCCCCGGGGTGGACCAGTACACCCAGATGGACGAGGTGCCCGTGGGCGGCGCCGACACCGGCGCCACCGTGCAGGACGGCTCCGGGACGACCGGACTCGTCCTCGGCGGCGGCCTGGCACTGGCTGCCGGGGCCGCGGTGGCGGTGCGCCGGCGCAGCACCGAGCAGGCGTAGCGCGGGGCCGTCCGGCGCACCGCGAGCCGGTGCCCGTGAGGGATGCGACCACCGGACCGCCGTGGGGACCGCCCGGCCCCCACGGCGGCCCGCCGCGTCGCCGGGGGCACTGCCTCCCACGGGGGAGGGCCGGCGCAGAAGTGGGGGCACGCCTCGGCCGCGCGGCGGAGGTGCATTCGTGAATTCCCGGGCAGGATGGGAGAGCGTGCTCTGTCCGTTCCACCGAAGGAGATCCCCGTGAGCAACCCGTACCCCGACCGGCCCGGCCATCCCTCCGGTCCGCCCAGCTACAACGCGGCGGGGGGCGACCAGTACGGCGCCGGCCGGCCCGCCGCGGCCCCGCCCGAGCTGGGCCGGCTCCTGACGCTGACCCTCGCCTCGGCGGGGATCTACCTGCTCAACCAGCTCGTCGGGCTGTACGCGAGTTCGACCGCGGACATGTCCGCGACCTACGAGCAGCTGGGCCTGTCCGCCGACCAGATCGCCCAGGCCCAGAGCACCGGGATGGTCACCTCGATCGTGGTGCTGCTCATCGCACTGGGCATCTACGCGCTGGTCTACGTGTTCCTGAAGAAGGGCAAGAACTGGGCCCGGATCCTCGGCATCGTCCTGACCATCCTCAGCATCGTCACCAGCGCCATCGGCCTCCTCGGCGCCCTGACGTACGGCGGGGTGGGCATCGTCCTGCTGATCCTGGGCCTGCTGCTCATCGTGGTCAACGTCCTGTGGCTCGTGACCGCGTTCAAGGCCCCGGTCAAGCAGTGGTTCGCCCAGCCGCACATGGCCTGATCCGCACCACCGGGTCCTGACCGCAACGCCGCCCCGCCGCCCGGCCGGGCGGCGTCGCGCTGTCCGATCGCGCTGCCCGGCCGGGCCTCAGGCGGGCGGGGCGATGACGCGGTCCCGGCCCACCAGCAGCGCGACGCCGCACAGCACCGCCATCAGGCCCGCCATGATCAGCAGCGGCGGTTCCCAGCGCCCACCGGCGTCGTAGAGGGCGCCGAAGACGGCGGGCCCCACCGCGGCCAGCCCGTAGCCCACGGACTGGGCCATCCCGGACAGCGCCGCGGCCTGCTGGTGACTGCCCGAGCGCAGGCTGAACAGGGACAGGGCCACGACGATGAGACTGCCGCAGCCGGCGGCCCCGAGCACCACCCACAGCAGGACCAGGCCCGGGGCGGCGGCCAGGCCCGCGTAGGAGGCCAGCGCCAGTGCGGCCCCGCTGAACGCCACGACCCGCTGGTCGCCGAACCGGTGCATCAGCGCCCCGGAGCTCAGGCTGGCCACCATGCCGACCAGCAGGAACAGGGCCATGTGCGTGCCGGCGGTGGTCGCCGAGACCCCGTGGCTGCGCTCGATGCTCGGCAGCCAGGCCATGTAGACGTAGAACGCCACCGACTGCAGGCCCATGAACAGGGTGACCTGCCAGCCCAGCGCGGAGCGCCAGGGGGAGCGGAAGCGGCCCACTGCCGTCCCGTGCGGGCCGGCGGCGGCGGTCCGCTGCCGCAGCCACGGGAGCAGGAGCACCAGCGCGAGCACGGCGAGCACCGCCCACACCGCCAGGGCCAGGCGCCACCCGCCCGCCCCGGCGTGGGCGATGGGCACCACCAGGGCGGAGCCGGCCGCCGCGACCGCGCTCTGGACCGACGTGTAGAGCCCGGTCACCTGGCTCACCCGCTGCGGGAACTCCCGCTTCACGAGCGAGGGCAGCAGCACGTTGAGGAACGCGATGCCGACGCCCACCAGGGCGGTGCCGACCCACACCGCTCCGGGCACCGGCGCGGAACGGCCGACGATCCCGGCCGCGAGCAGCAGCAGGGACAGCCACAGCGCCCGGTCCAGGCCCGTCCGGGCGGCCACTCCGGGCGCCACGGGGGAGAACAGCGCGAACATGGCCAGCGGCAGGCCGGTCAGGAGCCCGGCCTGGGCGGCGGAGATGCCCAGGTCGCGGCTGATCTCCTCCAGCAGCGGGCCCACGCTCACGAAGCCGACCCGCAGGTTCACCCCGATCAGCAGCACGCCGAGGAAACCGAGGCCCAGGCGGGCCCGCCGGGTGGTGGCCGGTGAGGCGTCGGTGAGCACGGTGCATCCTTTCGGGACGGGAGGCGGGGACCTCCGGACAGCGTACGGGGCGGCGCGCCCCCGGCGCGCCGCCCCGGCGTGGTCCGCGCGGATCAGCTGAGGATCAGGTTCGCCACGAACAGCAGCGGGATGGAGCCGGCCCACACCGCGGTGGTGATGCCGGACCAGCCGCGCAGGGCGTCCGTGCCCTGCAGGCCCGTGAAGCGGGTGACCACCCAGAAGTAGGAGTCGTTGAAGTAGCTGAAGACCATGGACCCCGCGGTGCACGCCAGGGCGGCGACGACGGGGTCGATGCCCAGGGTGCCCACCAGCGGCGCGGACACGGAGGCCGCGGTGATCATGGCGACCGTCCCGGAGCCCTGTGCGATGCGCACGAGCGTGGCGACGAGGAAGGGCACCAGGAAGGCGGGCAGCGGGGTCGCGGCGATGGCCTCGGCGAGGGCGTCGCCCACCCCGGAGCTGCGCAGCACCTGGCCCAGCGCGCCACCGGCGCCCGTGATGAGCAGGATGAGCCCGGCCGAGGCCGCGGCCTCGGCGAACCAGCCGTGCGCCTTGTTGCGCGGCGTCCACCGGGGCAGCAGGACGTAGAGGGCCAGCACCATGCCGATGATCAGGGCCACGACGGGGTTGCCGATGAACGCGAACGGGACGGCCCAGTCGGAGGGCTCGTACTCGTCACCGCCGATGACGCCCTGGGCGTTCTGGTCGATGGCTCCCGTGACGGTGTTGAGGATGATCAGCGCCAGCGGGACGAGCAGCGGCAGGGACGCCACGATCGCGCCCACCCGGTGCGGCTTCGCCCCGGCCGGCGGCTCGCCGAGGTCGACGACGGGGTCGGCGCCGACCGGCTCACGGGCCTCCTCGTCCAGGCCGTCCCGGAGCCCGGCGTCCGCGGTGCCGGCATCGGAGGTGCCGCCGCCCGAGGATCCCGTCCCGGCCGCGGCGGACCCGCCCACGCCGGCGGTGGCCACCGCGCCGTAGACGGCCTCGCGCACGTGCTCCTCGACCCGGGGCTCGAGCTGGGGGCCGATCCAACGCGCGTAGAGGACCACCACGGGCAGCAGCACCACGGTGAAGGCCAGACCGGCGAGGATCAGCGCGCCGAGGTCCACCCCGAGAATGCCGGCCACGGCCAGCGGGCCCGGGGTGGGCGGCACGAGGTGGTGGGTCAGGGTCATGCCGCAGCCCAGGGCCAGGGCGAGCGTCACGTAGCCGGCGCGCTTCACGCGGGCGATCGAGCGGGCCAGCGGGTTCATGATCACGTACCCGGAGTCGCAGAACACCGGGATGGACACCAGTGCGCCCACGCTGCCCATCGCCCAGGGCTCGCGGCCGTGGCCGAAGACGCGCAGGAAGGCCAGCGCCAGGGCGTTGGCGGCCCCCGAGACCTCGAGGATCTTGCCGATGCCCACCCCGAGGCCGATCACGATCCCGATGGAGGCCAGCGTGTTGCCGAAGCCCGTGGTGATGGCGTCGACGATCTCGAGCACGGGCTGGCCCGCGACCAGCCCCGTGACGAGCGCGGCGATGAGGAGGGCCACGAAGGCGTCCAGGCGGGTGCGCAGCACCAGGACGATGATGGTGGCGATGCCCAGGACCAGGGCCAGGAGGAGTTGGAGATCCACGGTGATGCAGCTCCTTGCGGACGGCGGAGGACGCGCGGCACCGGGCGGCGGTGCCCGGTGCCGGGGAATTGACGGGCGGAACGGTTCATGTGAGGCTAATCACAGATAAGACATCTGACAAGAGGACGGGGCTGCTGTGACGTCTGCCATCTTCGTGCTCGGCGACGGCGCCACCCGCCGCCGGACCGGTCCCCGCCGGTCGGTGCGCACCCGCTGCGATGCGCCAGACCTCGTCCGGGCGCCCGGCGCAGCGGCCGGCCCGCTCACGCTCGCAGTGTTGGACCCGGCGCGGCGGACGGCACCGGCTCCGGAGCGACGCGCCGATGGCTAGGAGGTCGCTGGTCGAGTCGGTCGCGGAGGAGCTCCTCGAGCGCATCCTGCGCGGTGAGGTCGCCCCGCACGAGGCCCTGCCGCCGGAGGCGCAGATCGCGAGGGAGCACGAGGTCAGCCGGCTCACCGTCCGGGAGGCGCTCAAGGCTCTGCAGGCGCAGAACATCGTCCAGGTCCGGCGCGGGCTCGGGACCTTCGTCAACCCGCCGGACGCGTGGACCGGTCTGGAGGCCATCCTGAAGGCGGCCTCCCGCGGCGTGGCCTCGAGCCAGGTGACCCTGCGGCTGCTGGAGGTCCGGCGCATGGTGGAGACCGGATCGGCCGAGCTGGCCGCCCAGCACGTGACCGACGAGGACCTCGCCGCCATGGAGACCGCCGTCCAGGAGCTGGAGCGTGCCCACGCCGTGCAGGACCTCGACGCCGTGACCGCCGCGGACATGGCCTTCCACGACGCCGTGCTGCGCGCCTCCGGCAATCCGTTCGTGCCCGTCCTGCTGGGCCAGCTCTCCCAGCTGCTCTACACGGAACGGCGGAACACCTCGGCCTTTCCCGAGGTCCAGCGCCACGCCATCCGGCACCACCGGCTGGTCCTGGCGGCCATCGCCTCCCGCGACCCCGCGGCCGCCCGCACGGCGATGGAGGAGCACCTCGACCAGACCTACGAGGACTACGAGCACTACATCGGCCGCCCGGCCGGCACCGTCCCCGCACCCGACCACCCGACCCCGAACCCGCTCGACCAGCCCAGCACAGGAGATGACTGACATGCCCGAGACCCCTGCCTTCCCCGCCGAGCGCACCGCCGTGCTCACCGGCGCCGCCTCCGCGCGGGGCATCGGCCGCGCCACCGCGGACCTGCTCGCGAGCCAGGGCTGGAGCGTGGCCGTCCTGGACATCGACGGCGACGCGGCCGCCGAGGCCGCCCGGGACATCGCCGCCCGGCACGGCGTGCCGACGCTCGGGCTGCGCACCGACGTGTCCGACGAGACCTCCGTGCACGAGGCCGTGGCCCGGGTGGAGGCCGAGCTGCCCGCGATCGTGGCCCTGGTGAACTGCGCCGGGATCAGCTCGCCCACCGACTTCATGGACGAGACCCGCGAGACCTGGGACCGGGTCTTCGCGATCAACATGACCGGCACGTTCCTGGTGACCCAGCGGATCCTGGCCGGGATGATCGAGCGGAAGCTGGGCCGGGTGGTCAGCATCTCCTCGATCTCCGCCCAGCGCGGGGGCGGCACGTACTCCAAGTCCGCCTACAGCGCCTCCAAGGCCGCGATCATCGGCTTCACCCGGGCCGTGGCCCGCGAGATGGGCGAGCACGGGATCACGGTGAACTGCATCGCCCCCGGCCCCGTGGACACCGACATCATGGGCGGCACGCTGACCGAGGAGCGGAAGGCGGGGATGGCCGAGGACATCCTCGTGGGCCGCGTGGGCACCGTGCGGGACATGGCCGCGCTGCTCGCCTTCCTCGTCAGCGAGGACGCCGGATACATCACCGCGGCGACCTACGACATCAACGGCGGGCTGCAGATCTCCTGACCTGCTGAGGTCGCCCGCCCCGGCCGCGGGGCGCGGCGCCGTCCGGACGGACTCCGGGCGGCGCCGCCGCTCGGCCCAGGGACGCCCGCGGGGCCGGCGGCACCGGTGCGGGCGTCAGGCCTCGACGGCGGGGAGCATCGGCCGGTGCTCGTAGAAGGTCTGCAGCACCACGGTGGTGCGGGTGTTGACGGAGGCCGTGTGGCGGACCTCGTTGACGAGCGCCTCGAGCTCCCTGGGCGAGCCCACCCTGACGAACAGCATGTAGGCGGCGTCCCCGGCCACCGAGTGGCAGGCCTCGATCGCCGTCAGGGGCTCGAGGAGCTCGGGGGCGTTGTCGGGCTGACGGGGATCGAGCGGGGTGATCTCGATGAACGCCGACAGCGGCCTGCCGACGGCCTCGGGGTCGAGGATCGCCTGGTAGCCGACGATCACCCCGCTGCTCTCGAGCTTGCGCAGGCGTGCCTGCACGGCCGAGGTCGAGAGACCGACCCGTTCGGAGAGCTGGGCGAGGGTGGCGCGCGGGTCGTGGGACACCTCGGTGGCCAGCCGTACGTCGACAGGGTCGTCCATGCGCCGAACGCTACCAGCTGATGGGGCTGCGGGGGTTGACACCTCTGCATGCGCATGTGAATGTTCCTGTGTGTGATCCACTTCACCGGAAAATTTCCGTTGACTACACGGCAGGAGGGTTCTCATGTCCACGTCTCTGCAGGCGGTGCAGGCCATCATCGGCGAGCCTGAGGTCGTCGAGGACGCCCGCGGTGTGGAGACGCACCCCGCGTGGCTCCGGCTCAGGTCGGCGGCCACGGACCTGCAGGCACTGCAGGTCAAGGACGGGTCGATCCCGGAGCCGGCCGACCACCCGGCCGCACGCGAGCTCGTCGAGCTGATCACGGCGTCGATCATGGAACTGGCTCCGCTGTTCCCGCACGACGCGGGGTACCTGGCCGCCCTGCCCGGCGACTTCGCGCGCTGGGCGGACGGGGGCTTCGGGGTGCCGGACTTCCTGGACTCCCTCGTCGAGTTCCAGCCGCAGCAGCACCGGGTCGACGGCATCCGGCACCTCGTCGTGTTCCCGATGTACACCCAGAACGGATCGGCGAACAGATACGTCGAGGCCCTGATCGTCGAGGCGATCTGGCCGGAGTTCGTCGCCGAGCTCGAGGCCGGGCACTACGGCAACACAGCATTCGTGTCCCTGCGGCTGATCGACTTCACCCCGGGATACGACACGAACTCGGCGGTGCTCTTCCCCGAGACCGTGGCGATGCGGGAGATCCCGCCGTTCACGTGGGGGGCCATCTTCCAGGACCGCGAGGCGGCGCGCTACCGCCGTGTGGTCACCGCGGCCGCTGGCATCACGAAGCTGGACCTGCCCGAGGAGGCCGCGGCACTGCTGGCGGACCAGGATCTCGCCGAGAAGACCTTCGTGATGTGGGACATCATCCACGACCGCACGCACATGCGCGGCGACCTGCCGTTCGATCCGTTCATGATCAAGCAGCGGATGCCGTTCTTCCTGTACTCCCTGGAGGAGCTGCGCTGCGACCTGACGGCGTTCCGCGAATCGGTCAGGATCGAGCGGGCGCTCACCGCGCGCGCGGCGGCCGGCGAGGAGCTCACCGCGCTCGAGGAGCAGACCCGACGCCACGCCGCGCTGGTGCAGTACGCGGTGGTCTTCGACCGGATCTTCCGTTTCGCGATCACCGGGTCGCGGGTCCGCAACTACGACGGGCTGGGCGGGCAGCTGCTGTTCGCCTGGCTCCACCGCCGGCACGTGCTGCAGTGGCGCGACGTCGAGCTCAGCGTCGACTGGGACCGGGTCGCCGATGCGGTGGTCGAGCTCGGCGACGCGATCGACCGGCTGTACTGGGAGTCGATCGACCGGCCGAAGACAGCGCACTGGCTGAAGGCCTACGAGCTCGTCGCCTCCGTGGTCACCCCGCATCCTGCGTCGGTGTGGGCGCAGGGACTCCCGCGCGAGGTCCTCGCCGGGCCGCCGAAGGGGTACACGGACCTGGTGCTGGACGACGAGTTCCCGCTGTCGATGTTCTTCGAGGCGCTCGAGAAGAAGATGCGAGGCGTCATCGCGTCGACCACCGGCATCCGCGCCTCGGACGACTGAGCGATGACCGATCCGAGCGGCCGCACCGTGCTGATCGCCGGCGCGACCAGCGCCGCCGGGCTGGCGGCGACGCGGGCCCTGACCGCTGCCGGGGCCCGCGTCGTCGCCACGGGCCGCAGCGCGGAGAAGCTGGCTCCCCTCGCCGCCCTCGGGGCGGACACCGAGGCCCTGGACCTGACCGACGAGCACGCCGTGCGCACGCTCGCCCGCCGGCTGCACGAGCGCGGCCTGTCGGTCGACGGGCTGCTGCACCTCGTGGGCGGCTGGCGCGGCGGCGGCGGGCTCGCCGGGCAGACCGAGGAGGACTACCGCGCACTGGAGGCGTCCTTCACCGCGCTGCGGCACCTGAGCCGCGCCTTCGACGACGACCTGCGGGCCTCGCCGGCGGGCCGGCTGGCGATCGTGTCCTCGACCGCGGTGGCCCGGCCGCTCGCGGGCGGGGCGAACTACGCCGCGGTCAAGGCCGCGAGCGAGGCCTGGACCCGGGCCGTGGCCCAGGGCTGGGCGAAGGCCGCCCGGGAGGCGGGCGAGCCGCAGCGCGCCGCCGCGGTGATCTTCCGGGCGAAGGCCCTGGCCGGCCTGGAGGACCGGCTGGCCGAGGCCTATGCCGAGCTGTGGACCGCCGACCCGGCCGAGCTCAACGACTCGATCCTGACGATCCCGGAGAAGGAAACGGACTGACATGCAGAAGATCCACGACCCGCAGGTGCGGGGGTTCGCCTCGGACAACTACTCCGGGGTCCACCCGGAGGTCCTGGACGCGCTGGCCGAGGCCAACGGCGGCCACCAGACCGCCTACGGCGAGGACGAGTACACGGCACGTCTGCAGGAGGTGATCGTGCGGCACTTCGGCGAGGGCGCGTCGGTGTGGCCGATGTTCAACGGCACCGGCGCCAACGTCGTCGGACTGCAGTCGATGCTCCCACGCTGGGGCGCGGTGATCTGCGCGGACACCGCCCACATCCACGTCGACGAGGGCGGGGCGCCCGAGAAGTCCGCCGGCCTCAAGCTCCTCCCCGTGCCCACGGCGGACGGCAAGCTCACGCCCGAACGGATCGCCGCGGAGGCCTGGGGCTGGGGCGACGAGCACCGCGCCCAGCCGCTGGTCGTGTATCTCACCCAGTCCACCGAGCTCGGCACCCTCTACACGCCGGACGAGATCCGGGCGATCACGGACCACGCGCACGCCCACGGCATGTCCGTCTACCTGGACGGGGCCCGGCTCTCGAACGCGGCGGCCGCCCTGGGCCTGCCCCTGCGCACCTTCACCACCGACGTCGGCGTCGACGTGCTCGCCTTCGGCGGCACCAAGAACGGGGCGCTGGGCGCCGAGGCCCTGGTGGTCCTGAACGAGGCCGCGTCCCAGGGCCTCGTCTACCTGCGCAAGCACCAGATGCAGCTGGCGTCGAAGATGCGGTTCGTCTCGGCCCAGCTGCTGGCGCTGCTGGACGGGGACCTGTACCTGCGCACCGCCGGCCACGCGAACGCGATGGCCCGGCGCCTGCGCGAGGGCATCGAGGCGGGCATCGCCGACGGGTCGATGCCCGGGGTCGCCTTCACGCAGCAGACCCAGGTGAACGCCGTCTTCGCAATTCTGCCCGAGGGTGTCGCCGACCGCCTCCGCCGGCGCTTCCGGTTCTACGACTGGGACGCCGCGACGGGCGAGGTGCGCTGGGTGTGCAGCTTCGACACCACGGCGGAGGACGTCGACGCCTTCGTGGGCGCCCTCCGCGCGGAACTGGTCCCGGTCGGCTGAGCCCACCGGGCGTTCGCCCGCTCCACTCCGCTGTGCCCGCGGGGGCAGGTTCCTGCCCCCGCCGGTCGAGCACATCCTCGCTCGTTCTCCGAGCTCGTCCGGCCGCGGCTGTGTCCGCCTCTGCGGCGAGCCCGGAGCCACCCTCCCCTGCCCGAAGGAGAACCACCTCATGACTGCCGTCCCGTCCCTGCCCACCCGGCCGGACACCGTCCGGCCCGCTTACCGCAGCATCGACCCCGCCACCGGGAAGCTCGTGGCCGAGGTCCCCACCGCCACCGACGCCGAGGCCGAGGAGGCTCTCGCCGCCGCCGACGCCGCCTTCCGCGCCTGGCGCTCCCGTCCGGTCCAGGAGCGGGCCGCCGTCGCCGCCCGGGTCGGTGAGCTGTTCGCCGAGCGCGCCGACGAGCTCGCGGCGATCGCCACGCAGGAGATGGGCAAGCCGCTCTCCGAGGCGCGCGAGGAGGCGCAGTTCTGCGCCGAGATCTTCGCCTACTTCGCCGAGCACGGCCCGGCCCTGGCCGCCGACCAGCCCCTGCCCACCCCGCACCGGACGGGGCGGGCAGTGCTCCAGCGGCGCCCGGTCGGGGTCCTGCTGGGGATCATGCCGTGGAACTATCCCTACTATCAGGTGGCCCGCTTCGCCGCCCCCAACCTCGTGCTCGGCAACACGATCCTGCTCAAGCACGCCGAGTCCTGCCCGCGCTCTGCCCAGGCCCTCCAGCAGCTGCTGGACGACGCCGGGGTCCCCGCCGGCGCCTACCGCACCCTCTTCGCCACCCACGCCCAGATCGAACGGCTCATCGCCGACCCCCGAGTGCAGGGCGTGTCCCTGACGGGCTCCGAGCGGGCCGGGTCGGCGGTCGCGGCGATCGCCGGACGGCACCTGAAGAAGGCCGTCCTGGAGCTCGGCGGGTCCGACCCCTACGTGGTGCTCGACACCGACGACGTCGCCGCCTCCGCGCAGGCGGCCTTCGCCACCCGGATGGGCAACACCGGCCAGGCCTGCAACTCCAACAAGCGCATGATCGTCTTCTCCGGGATCTTCGAGGAGTTCGTGGCCGAGCTGACCCGACAGGCCGCCGCGCTGGTGCCCGGCGACCCGTCTGACGGGGCCGAGGGCACCTACGCCCCGATGGCCTCCCGCGCCGCCGCCGAGACCCTGGCGGCCCAGATCCGGGAGGCCGTCGAGGCCGGCGCGACCCTGCACACGGGTGGGACCCTCGCCGAGGGCCCCGGCGCATACCTCGCCCCCGCCGTGCTCACCGGCGTCACCGCGGAGATGGCCGCCTACCACCAGGAGCTCTTCGGCCCGGTGGCCGTGGTCTACGAGGCCGACAGCGACGAGGAAGCCCTCGCCCTGGCCAACGACACCCCCTACGGGCTCGGCGGTGCGGTCTTCAGCACCGACCCAGCCCGTGCCCGGGAGCTCGCCGAGCGGCTGGAGTGCGGCATGGCCAACGTCAACGCCGCCGAGGCCGAGGGCGCCGGGATGCCCTTCGGCGGGGTCAAGCGCTCCGGCTACGGCCGCGAGCTCGGCCCGCTGGGCATGGACGAGTTCGTCAACAAGCGCCTGCTCTACATCAACGACTGACCCCCGGGGCCGGGGCGCAGCGCCCCGCCCCCTCTCCCGGCGTGCAGACGCGCACCTCCAAGGAAAGGTTCCCGTGGACACCATCGCACCATCCCAGAGCACCGCCCCGATCCGGCCGCCCGCACCGACGCCCGCGGAGGCGCACGCCCGGCTGCGCCGCAGTCTCAAGCCGCGTCACCTGACCATGATCGCGTTGGGCGGGGCCATCGGCACCGGGCTGTTCGTGGCCTCGGGCAACACCATCGCCACGGCCGGGCCCGGCGGGGCGCTGCTGGCCTACGTCGTGATCGGGTTCATGGTGTTCCTGCTGATGCAGTCCCTGGGCGAGATGGCCACCTACCTGCCGGTCTCCGGGGCGTTCGAGGAGTACTCCACCCGCTTCGTGAGCCCCTCCTTCGGCTTCGCCATCGGCTGGAACTACTGGTACAACTGGGCGATCACCGTGGCCGCCGAGCTGGTGGCCGCC
>NZ_WOGU01000055.1:0-924 GCF_009735315.1 Kocuria sediminis | reverse complement strand
TCCCCCCCCAGTCACTTTTGGACCACCGAACGTTTGCGCGCCGGTCTGTGGGCCAGGGAAGGCCGGTGGTACTATGTGGAAGGTGAAAGGCAGCTGATCTCAGCTGCTGGAAGCCCACCCACACTTCTTCCCTGCCAGGCAGGTCACCTCTCCGTGACTGGTGGCGCACAGGTCCTTCGGGGCCTCGCTTCAGGAACGGGGGTGCCCGCCCACCCCGGCCCGTTGGTATTCCTCCCGCGCGGCTGGTGTGTTCTCTGGTCTTAGGTGCTCTGCCCCACGGCTGCGAGTCGACTGGAGGTCCGGAGTGTCCCATGCGGACGCGCCCGTGACCCCTGAGATATCGTGCCGTGGGGATCTGTAGCTTGCCGAGTCAGAGACACGCCGGCTTAATCATGCCCGGGGGTGCCCGTTGTTGCCGGGGTGTCTGAAGTCCGGGGGCCGTTCTCGGTCCCCGGCACCGATGGAGTCTGTGGATCGTTGGCCGCTGGCCAGCCTTCTTTTACAGATTCCCGGGGGGAGCCGCCCCGCGGGAGCCGCCGTTCGTCGGCGTGTCCGCGGGGTCTGGACCCTCCACCCGAGGGCCGTATGCCGCAGCCTGCCAGCGCCTGCAAGGGCGATTCCTGGCCGGGTCTACCTGCGTGCGGACCGGTTCCTGGGGGGCTACAGTGGGGGCAATTGGATGGTCATCTGTGTACTCCCGGTGCGCCGGGGGTGTCGCTGTGGCCGGGCACTTCGTGTGCCCCTTCCAGAGTGAAGCCTACGTTACACGCTGCCTCTTCGGAGGCTTTGGGGTGCGTTTTGCGGTGCGTATCTCCGGATGCGCTCCCGGACACACCCTGCAGGAACTAGGTATCTGGTTGATTCTGCCAGTAGTCATATGCTTGTCTCAAAGATTAAGCCATGCATGTCTAAGTATAAGCACTT
>NZ_WOGU01000054.1:0-929 GCF_009735315.1 Kocuria sediminis | reverse complement strand
CGGAAGACGGCCTCGTCCACGTAGCTGGATCCGGGCAGGGTGGAGATCAGGGACTCCGAGACAACATTGGTCGACAACACGAACTCCTTACGACGTACTGCGGAACGGGTGGGGCGGGTGGAACGGTTTCATGCCCCGACCGGGGAGGCGGCGGTGGCGGCGGCGGCGGCCGAGGACGCGGCGGCGACAGCGGCGGCCACGGACTGGGCCGCCTCGTGCGGCGGGGCAGGGGTGCGGGCGGCAGCGGCGATCTTCTCCAGGGTCTTGCGCCAGCGGCCGAAGAGCTTGATCTGGTTCCAGCCCAGCACCGCGACCGGTTCCTCCCCGGCGTAGTAGACGGCCAGCAGGGAGTCCTCGCCGGGGCCGCCGTGCTCGTAGGCCACCCGATCGGCGCGGGAGGCGTCGCCGGCGAACTGCAGGCGGGTGCCGTACTGGTCGGACCAGAAGTAGGGGGGCTTCACGGCCGGCAGGGTCGCCGGGTCAGCGCCCAGCAACGCGGACACGGCCACGCCCGGGCGCTGGGCGGCCCCCGTCCAGTGCTCCACCCGCTGGTGGCGGCCGGTGACCGGCTCCCACCAGGCGGCGCAGTCACCGACCGCGACGACCCCCGGGAGGCTGGTGCCCCCCACCGCGTCGCAGACCACACCGTTGCCCAGCTCGATCCCGGAGCCTTCCAGCCACCCGGTGTTGGGGATCGCCCCGATGCCCACGACCACGACGTCGGCGGGCAGCACCCGCCCGTCGGCCAGGTGCACCGCGCTGACGGATCCGTCGGTGCGGGTGAAGTCGGCGATGTCGGCCCCGCAGACCAGCTCGACCCCGGCGGCCTCGTGCAGCCCGGCCACGACCGCCCCCAGCTGGGCGCCCAGCGGTCCGCACAGCGGGGTGGGGGACTTCTCCAGCACGGTGACCTCCATGCCCAGCGCGTG